>JAGUWA010000159.1 GCA_020062605.1 Parvibaculum sp.
CCGAAATCCGCAAGCGCGGTTATTCGATCACGGACGAAGCGGCGCGCCGCATCACATGGAACGTCTCCCGCCGCGTCATGGAAGGCCGCAAACGCGTCACCGGCCTCGGCGTTCCGATCCTCTCCGACAACCGCGCGCTGGGCGCGCTGTCCCTGCGCTACTTCCGCACCAGCCTGTCGGACGGCGAAGCCGCCCGCCTTTATCTCGAGCCGATGCGGAATTTGGCAAAACAGATCGCGGATGACGTGAAGTCGAGACAGGCGGGATAGCGCGCACGGAAAGGCAGGAAGCGGCACAACCTCTCTCCCCACCCTCCCCTCGGGGAGGGTCAAACCACCGAAGGTGGTTTGGGGCGGGGGCGTTCTTCAAAATCTCCGCCTTTCGCCATCCGGACCACCCTCCCCCTGTGGGAGGGTCGAAATTCGTGAGCGTCAGCGAAGCGAATTTCGGGGAGGGGTAAGCGAGAAAGACGGAAGGCGCACCGGTTGCCGATGGCGGAGTCCCCCTTCCCGAACAAGCTGACGCTTGTTCGACCCTCCCACAGGGGGAGGGTGATCTGGGCGGCAAGCGCAGAAGAAGGAAAATAGCAAAACACCCCCCCTCACACCCCCATGAAATACTCCACGACATCCTTCGCATTGAACACCAGCGACACGATCATCGTTGCAAAAAATCTGCGTCTGCCATCCGGACCACCCTCCCCCTGTGGGAGGGTCGAAATTCGTGAGCGTCAGCGAAACGAATTTCGGGGAGGGGTAAGCGAGAGAAACGGAAGGCGCACCGGTTGCCGATGGCGGAGTCCCCCTCCCCGAACAAGCTGACGCTTGTTCGACCCTCCCACAGGGGGAGGGTGATCTGGGCGGCAAGCGCAGAAGAAGGAAAATGGCAAAACACCCCCCCTCACACCCCCATGAAATACTCCACGACATCCTTCGCATCGAACACCAGCGACACGATCATCGTCGCGAGCGCGAGAACGAACCAGACGCCGAAGACGCTGCGCTTCTCCACAACCGGCCAGCGCCGGATGTAGTAGACGACGACCGGCGTCCAGAAGACGAGATGCGTCGCGCCCCAGAGCTTGTTCCAGCCCACCGCCATGCCGAGCGCCATGGTCGAGACGAGCGCCGCGATCATCGCCAGCAACAGCCAGCGCGCCTCCGGCCGCCAGAAGGCGAAGATGAGGGGTGCGGCGAAGAGCACCGCCATCATCCAGTACATCCAGTACTGCACCCACATCGGCAGCGCCGCCACATAGGCGTCCTGCGACGCGCTCGCTTCCTGCAGAGCCTGCATGAATCCGTCCATCGGTCCCCCCCATAAGCCAGATGATCCGGCGTCAATCTGGGCAGCGCCTCCGCTGCCTGCAATTCACGTTTCCGTTAACGGAAGCCCGCCCCGGCCTTTGCCCGGTTTCCCCGCCATGCTCTTATGAAGCCCGTGGCAACCGCGAAAGGAAGCGAACGCAGGAAACATGACAGGCACCGCCCTCCTCCTCGGCACGACGGGCATGCTCGCCGCCGCCGCGCGTCACGCGGCTGCGCAAGCGGAAAAATCCGTCATCGTCTCGCGCAACGCCGGAGCGTTCTCCTTCGGCGACGGCGCGCTTGACGCGAAATGCGCGCCCCTCGCCCTCTCCTACGAGGACGAGCCGGCTCTGCTCGCGGCGCTCGAGGAATACGCCCCCTTCTCCCTCGCCCTCACCTGGATTCGTCCCCGTGCGGAGCTTCTGCGCGCCGCGCTCGATGCTCTGGTCGCGCCGGGCGGCCTGCTCGTCGAGGTGATGGGCAGCCGCTCGATCCTCGCCGGTCCGGACGGCGAGCCCTCCATCGCTTCCTTGCGCGCCGATGCCCTCGCCCACCAGCCGGACATTTCCTATGCGCAGGTCGTGCTCGGTTTTATGCGCGAGAACGGCGCCTCGCGCTGGCTCAACCATGAGGAGATTTCCGCCGCCGCCATCGCCCAGATGGAAATGCCCCTGCCGCGCCGCATCGCCGGGGTGCTCGAACCCTGGGACGAGCGACCGCGCTGATCGCCTCCCCTCTTCTTCACCTCCCCCTCGCGGGGAGGATTGTCGCCGATTGGTTCCGGGTCTTGCCCCGGCATCGTCATTGCGAACCTCGCGAAGCGAGGCGCGGCAATCCAGGGGCCACAGACTCCTGAGCAAGCAGCTCCTGGATTGCTTCGTCGGCCTTGCGGCCTCCTCGCAATGACGGCTGACGACGCCGCCCCTACCGCCGGTACCACCCGAACCGCCTGAGCCCCATATGCAGCGTGCCGTCGCCCGGCCCGATCTCGTCGAAGCGCGTGAGATAATGCTGGATTTCCGTGTCCGAAAGCGGCCGCCCGGCGCCGCCATACCAGAACCAGAACATGGCGTAGAGAGCCGCGAGAGCGGCAACGAGAATATGGGGACCGGTGATGCGCTTCATGTCTTTTCCTCCGAGGCGGAGGGAGACCAGGCGCCTCTCATTTAATTGGCGGTATGAGTGTCAATAGATGGTTCAGGCGAGCCGCGCCCTCACCTTCTGCACGAGCCTCATCAGGCGCGGATCGCTCTTGATGCGCCGCTTCGCCGCCAGTCCGGTCCGGATCGCCGCCGCCGCGCCCATGCCGGCAAGGCTCGTGCCTGCGATCGTGTTGCGCATTTCCATCGGCGTGTCGCAGAAGCTTTCCTTGTAGGCCGCATAGCCGACCGAGAGATCGTAGGTCGCGATCCCCCGCTCGATGCTCGATTGCAGCAGCTTCAGCAGATGCAGCCGCCCCGGCGAGAGCTTCGGCAGTATCTCCGGATCGTAGGTATGCACCATCAGCGTCGACCGCCCGTGCCACACATGGGCGACGCTGCCCGAGAGAAACGTACCGTCGAGCCGCAGCTCCGCAACTTCGAGAAGCTTGCGTTCCTCCGGCAGCGCCGCGAGGTCGCGCCATGCGGCGAGATAGTCCTCTTCCCCAAAGATCGACGAAATGCCCTGCGCCGCAAGCTGCGCCCCCTTGCGCGCGAGAATATCCTCCGCCATCGCGACGCGCTCTTCCGCCGTCTCCGCGAAGCGGAACGTCACCTCGCCCGCCGCTTCGAGCTTGCGGAATTTGGAGCGGTCGATGCGCCGCGTCTCTGCCCGGTAGCGCTGCGAGAATTCGTCGAAGCTCGACGGCAGGTCGAAGACATAGGCCGCGTCCGGCGCAGGCGAGGATGAAAGCGCCGCGAAGGGATTGCCGAGCGGCGCCGAAGGCGTGCCAAGCGACACGGGCTGACTGTCCAGCATCACGAGGTCGTGGCGCGGCAGGGC
>JAGUWA010000389.1 GCA_020062605.1 Parvibaculum sp.
ACCGCTCATTCGCGTGATGGCGGAAGGCGACGACGAAAAGCTCGTCGCTGCCGTCGTCAACGACATCGCCGCCGTGATCGAACACAACGCCGCTTGATATCTCCTCTCAGGGCGCGAAGCTTGAGCGGGCCTTCACGCCCCAATGGCCGTTTTCCAGTGTGACAACATAAATCGAGTCGAAATGACCGATTGTGCTGCCGTCCGCGCGGTAGCGGGCGAAACGGGTGTCGAAGTGAACCTTGTCGGTGCCGGCATGGATCACTTCCCTGCGCTCCCAGTCGGAATGATCCCATTCCGCAAGCGCGCCGCGCTCGAAGGTATCCTTCGGATGCCAGCCCGGCTTGTCGATGATGGCGAGCGTTCCCGAGGCCAGGCGAATGCTCGGAAAATTGAATGTCGCCTCCCAGGCTTCAAGGTCGCGCGCGTTGAACGCGGTCATGAAATCGTCCAGGCATTTCTGTGCCCCGGCGATGGCATCGGCGTGGTCCGTCATGGCCTGTATCTCCTCCCGTCGAGATGTGTTTTTCTACTCATCCACGCTTACATGAGAAACATCAAATGCAGAACGGCAAACAGGGGCGCGTGCTCATCGTCGCAGGTTCGGACTCGGGCGGCGGCGCCGGCATCCAGGCCGACATCAAGGCCGTCACCGTCATGGGTGGTTTCGCCACCACGGCGGTCACCGCGATCACCGTTCAGAACACACTTGGCGTTCACGGCATCCATGAGGTGCCCGTCGATATCGTTGCGGCGCAGATGCGTGCCGTGCTTGACGATATAGGCACCGACGCCGTCAAGACCGGCATGCTGCACAGCGCGGCAATTGTCGAAGCCGTGGCAGAGGAACTTTCACGCCTCGACGAACTGCCGCCCCTCGTCGCCGATCCGGTGATGGTGGCAAAAGGGGGCGCGTCGCTTCTCGAGGACGCGGCCGTCGCGGCACTCCGCGAGGTGCTGATCCCGCTCTCGGCCCTCGTCACGCCCAATGTCCCGGAGGCCGAAATCCTCACGGGCCGCAAGATTGTCGACGTGGAGGGGCAAAAGGCTGCTGCCGATGCGCTGCTCGGTCTCGGCGCCGAGGCCGTTCTCATCAAGGGCGGTCACCTTTCGGGCGACCTCATCTTCGACGTGCTGGCGACGCAGGAGACGATCCAGATTTTCTCCTCGCCGCGCATCGACACACGCCACACACATGGCACGGGCTGCACGCTTGCCTCCGCCATCGCCGCGCTTCTCGCGCAGGGCGTGGACCTCACCGCCGCCGTCGCCGCGTCGCGCGACTATGTGCATGAAGCCATTCGCACAGCGCCCGGTTTCGGCAAAGGGCACGGGCCGCTCAATTTTCTTGCGGTACTCGATGACGACGACGAATAGCGTTCAGATTTTGCGTTCCATCAGCGGCAACTTGCGTCCCGGCACCGATCCGGAAGGAGCTTCGCCGCATATGTTGAAGCCTTCGCTTTCGTAGAAACCGGTGGCGTTCGGATCGGCTTCCACTCTCACGCGGTGGACGCCGTGGCGGCGCGCATGGTCCAGCATGTCCTGCATCAACCGGTGGCCGATGCCCGTGCCGATGTAGCGCGGTGCAACGAAGAACTCCTCCACATCGGCCGCGCCGTCATGGTAGCTCGCGGCGGAGAAGCCCGCGATCTCGCGGCCGGCCTGCGCCACGCGCATGCGGAAGCGGGCGATCTTTTCCGGTGTTACCCGGAGTTCGTCGCGACAGTTCTTCAAGAACTCTTCGTCATAGCCCCAATGGGCTTTCGACGCCTGTGCGAGCTCGGATAGCACCTCGCACTCGTCGGGCAGGACGGGGCGTATGAGCAGCGGCTGATGTTTCCGTGCGGTCATGGCGGCTCCTCCAAGACGAGGAGCGTAGCAACAAGCCGCCGGGCCTTAAAGACGATTGAGTCGTAAAACCTCAGGCGGGATCACGCAGGCTCGACGATCCCGATATGGGATTCCGAAAGCAGCGAGGCGACGACGGTGAGTCCGCGCGCAAGTTCCTCGCGTGTTTGCGGCTGGCCGATCGCGAGGCGCACATGGCGCGCGGCGCGGTCGGTCCGTCCCACCATGAAATCCTCACCAGCGGCGATGGCGACGCCGCGCGCGCGCGCCGCTTCCACGAAACCGTGCGCGCGCCACGCGTCGGGCAGCTCAAGCCACACATAAAGGGCGGCTGATTGCGCCGTCAGCCTTTGTCTGCCGAGCGCCTGCGTCGTCATCTCATGGCGTGCTGCCATTTCACTACGGATGCGCGCGCAGAGCTCCGCTGCGTCGCCGGTTTCGATCAGGCGGCTGCCAAGTTCCGCCATGAGCGGCGGCACGGTCTGGCCGAAGCCGTTCTGGATCGCACGGGCGCGTTCCAGCAGCCGCGGTGGCGGTTTCAGGAAACCCACGCGCAAGCCGCAGCCAACGGTTTTGGCGAGGCTCGTCGCGTACCAGGTGCGCTCGGGGGCGAATTGCGCGATGGGCGGCGGGCGTTGCCCGGCAAGCGCGCCGTATATGTCGTCCTCGATGATCGACATGTCGTGCCTTGCCGCGAGTTCCGCGATCTGCCGGCGCCGTGTCTCGCTCATGGTGGCGCCTGTCGGGTTTTGCAACGTCGGCACGATGAAGAGTGCGGCGGGATGCTGTTCGCGGATGGCGCGCTCGAGTGCTTCCGGCACCATGCCTTCCGCATCGATGTCGACAGGTGCGACGCGGCGGCCCATGAGGCCCGCCTGTTGCACCATGGCGTGATAGGTCAGTTCTTCGGTGAGGATGAGGTCGCCGGGCTCCGTCGCTGCGAGAATGGATGTGAGGATCGCCTGCTGCGTGCCCGAGCAAACGAGCACGTCGCCGGGTTGCAGGGTGAAATCTCCAAAGGACAGCCACGCGGCTGCGGCGCGGCGATGCCGTTCCTCGCCGCCCGGTGCCAGATAGGTATTGAAGGGGGAGGGGGCGCCGTGAGCTTGCTCTTCGGCGAGCAGTGCGGTCATGGCGGCTCCCACGATCTCCGTCTGTCCGGCGGGTGGCGCAAGAGCCGCCTTCATCGCGGCCTCGGTCGCTTCCGGCATGGTGAGGAAGGCGGCAGAGCCGACGCCCGTTCCGCCCTGCACATGAACGCCCTGTCCGAGCACATAGGTGCCCCGGCCGACTTCGCCTGCTACTTCGCCCCGGCTTGCCGCGAGTGCATAGGCGCGTGAAACGGTGCCGACGGTCACGCCGAGTTCATAGGCGAGGTCGCGAAGCGGCGGCAGTCTCGTGCCGGGCGGCACGGCTCCGGACCGGATGGTATCGCGCAACCGGTCGGCGATGGCGCGGTAGCGTGGGCCTGGCCGGGCGGCGATGTCCTCGCGATCGAAGATTGAAATTGTCATGGTAACAATAAACTCATTGAATCCATTTTTTGAGTCAATCATGTTCTGAATACGGTGACAATCACGGATTTCCTGCGATCTCTGAGCCAAATCTGATTACATTGTACCGATACAATCGACGACGAGAAGGGACGAAGGGTGATGAAAGCGGTTCTCTATCAGGTCGATGCCTTTGCGGATCGCGTCTTCGAGGGCAATCCGGCGGCCATTGTGCCGCTGTCCGAATGGCCGTCCGATGACGTCATGCAGGCGATCGCGGCGGAGAACAATCTTGCCGAGACCGCGTTCTTCGCGCCGGAAGGCGAGGGGTACCGGCTGCGCTGGTTCACGCCGGCCGTCGAGGTCGATCTCTGCGGCCATGCAACGCTCGCTTCCGCTCACGTCCTCTTCGCGCATCTGGGATATGCGAAGCCTGAAATCCATTTCGAGACGCGAAGCGGCAGGCTCGTCGTGACACGCGAGGGCGACAGGCTCTCCATGAATTTTCCAGCCGCAAGTCCGAAGCCTTATCCCGCTCCCGAAGCGATCGCAGAGGTACTTGGCGGCAAGCCGCGCGTCTGGCTCAAGACGTCGAACCTCATGGCCGTTTTCGACACGGCGGAGGAGGTCGTCGCCCTCACGCCCGATTTTCCCGCGCTCGGCCGTCTGCTCACGCCGCTCAATGCAGGGCTCATCGCCACGGCGCCGGGAAGCGACGGTATCGATTTCGTGTCGCGTTTCTTCGCACCCTCTCACGGCATCGACGAAGATCCGGTCACGGGCTCGGCCCATTGCACCAGCGTTCCCTATTGGTCGAGAAAGCTCGGCAAGGCCGATCTCGTTGCACGGCAGATATCGAAACGCGGTGGCACGCTCTGGTGCACGGATGCGGGTGAGCGTGTGATCCTGCGCGGGCGCTGCGCCGACTACATGAAGGCCGAAATCTCCTTCTGACTTCTTTCATGGCGGTGCCACGATGCACGACCAGGCCTGCCGCAGGTCTTTCTCGCGCTGAAGTTCATCGGCTTCGCCTATATCTGCTGGCTCGCATGGACGCTCGCCCGGTCGGGTTTCGGCGGCCGGGTGCACGATTTCGCGCCCTCCTTCTGGGCGGGCGTTGCGCTTCACCCGGTGAACCCGAAAGCCTATGTGCAGACCGTCATGGTCTTTTCGGCCTTCGTCGTTCCCGAAACTGCCTACGCGCCGCAGGCCATCATTCTCGCCGTGCTCTGCCTCGTCACGATGATGGCGGCGACTTCGCTCTGGGGGATGGGGGGCAATGCGATCCGCCTCTTCGTGCGCGACCCGCGGGTGATGCGCTTCGTCGCCGTTGCCGCTTCCGCCTTCATGGTGGCGAGCGTCGGCGCGGCGCTTATTCTCTGATCTTTATCCGCCACTCGCTCACCGCGATCCCGGCAAGGATGAAGGCGAGTCCCGTCAGTACACGGAAACTCAGTTCCTCGCCGAAGACGAGATAACCCGCGAACGCCGCAAAGACGGGCACGAGGTAGTTGGTGAGCGAGACGAAGGTCGGTCCTGCGCGGTCGATGAGACGGAAGAAGACGAGGGCGGCAAGCCCGGTCGAAAAAATCCCAAGCCCCGCCACGCCGAGGAGCGAAGCCGCACTTGCCGATGCAAGCGCCGCGGGCGGCGTGACGATGCCGGCCATCGTGGTGCCCGCGACAG
>JAGUWA010000189.1 GCA_020062605.1 Parvibaculum sp.
CAGCGCTGCGTCTGGAACTCTCCGAGGCCCGCGCCGAACATGAAGGCTTGCGGCGCGAGGCCGAGCAGCGCAGCCGCCGTCTCTCCGCGATCGGGCAGGAGCGCGAGGCCTGGCAGCTTCGTGCGACCAATGCCGAGCGGCAGATCGGCACGCTTGAGGAACGCAAGGGCGAGGCGGAAGCGGAGTTGCAGACGCTCGAAGGCGTGCCCGCCGCCATCGAGGAAAAGCGCCGGGCGCTCCTCACCTACATCTCCGAGGCAGAAACCGCACGTTCGCAGGCCGCCGACGAATTGGCGCAGGCAGAAAAAATCCTCAGCGAAGCCGTGAAGCATGCGAAGGAAGTCCAGCACCAGCTCGGCGAAACACGCGAGGAGCGTGCCCGCATCGACGGGCTCGTGGATGGCGCGCGCGAGCGTCGCGCCGAATCGGAAGAGCGCATCCGCGAAGTGCTCGAATGCGAACCGGAAGCGGCACTCAAGCAGGCGAACCTCGAAGAGGGTGCAGAACTTCCCGATGTCGAGCAGATCGACGCGAAGCTCGAACGCTTCAAGCGCGAGCGTGAAAGCCTTGGCGGCGTAAACCTGCGCGCAGAGGAAGAATCGCGCGAGCTCACCGAGCAGCTCGAAACCATGACGAGCGAGCGCGAAGACCTTGTGAGCGCCATCGCGAAGCTCCGCCAGGGTATCGGCAGCCTCAACCGCGAGGGCCGCGAGCGCATGCTCGAAGCCTTCGAGAAGGTGAACGCCAACTTCTCGCGTCTCTTTACTCACCTTTTCGGCGGCGGCGAAGCGCATCTGAAGCTCACCGAATCGGACGATCCGCTGGAAGCCGGGCTTGAAATCATGGCCCGCCCGCCCGGCAAGCGCCTGCAGGTGATGTCGCTGCTTTCGGGCGGCGAACAGGCGCTCACCGCCATGTCGCTGATCTTCGCCGTGTTCCTCACCAACCCCTCGCCCATCTGCGTGCTGGACGAAGTGGACGCGCCGCTCGACGACGCCAATGTCGAGCGTTTCTGCGACCTGATGGAAGAGATGACACGGACCACGGATACCCGCTTCCTCATCATCACCCACCACGCGCTCACCATGGCTCGAATGAACCGCCTCTTCGGCGTCACCATGCAGGAGCGCGGCGTCTCCACTCTTGTCTCGGTCGATCTCGACGTTGCCGAGACGCTCCGCGAGGCCTCCTGACGGGGCCTGTCAGTGCCGTGACGCAACGGAAAGGCCCCCTCTCGAGGGGGCCTTTTTCGTGGCCGCTGGAGACTCGCCGCACGCTCCTGGCGAGGCCGAATGACGCAGGCGCGAAGTTGTCCAAAAAACTACGATAGATCAATGACTTACACCCCCTCCAGCGGTCCTTGACAGGTTATGACCCTGACAGTAGGGTGCGCGCGGCTTCGATCCGGGGCGGGGCTCCGAAAGAGCATTTCTGACGGCGGAGCTTCGCTTTGAAACGAGACGAGGAAGCCGGTACTCCCACGGATGGCGACAAGGCCGCCCAGAAGAGAGAACTCGATCTCCTGGACCGGCGTATCGCGGCCGCGCGCGGCGCTCATCGCGGCGCGGAAGTGAAGGGGACGAGACCGGCGCCGACAGGCAAGCCCTCCGATATGGGGGTTGCCATGAGGCTCTCCTCGGAGCTCGTTGCAGGCGTTCTTCTGGGAGCCGGCATCGGCTGGTTCTTCGACTGGCTGTTCGGCACGCTGCCGATCTTCCTGGTGGTCTTCACCGGGCTCGGAACGGTGGCAGGCGTAAAGAATGTGCTTCGCGCGACGCAAGCGATGAATGCGACCGCGGCGGAGCCGAAAAAGGATCAATCCGGGCAAGCGCCCGGCGACGTAACGGCCGGACCTCCATCCGGCAAAAGCTGAGGCTGAGGCAAACCAGTGGCAACAGGCGCCGAACAATCTGGCGGTTTTCCCGTCGACCCCCTGCACCAGTTCGTTGTGCAGCCCCTCATTCCCCTCAATATCGGCGGTCTCGACGCCTCCTTCACCAATGCCAGCCTCTGGATGGTGGTGACGGTTGTCGCCATTACCGTCTTCACGACGCTCGGCATGCGCTCGGGCGCGATGGTGCCGGGGCGGATGCAGTCGGTGGTCGAGAGCTTCTACACCTTCATCGCCAACATGGTCCGCGACAATGCCGGCCATGACGCCATGCGTTTCTTCCCGTTCATCTTCTCGCTGTTCGCCTTCATCTTCTTTGCGAACATGATCGGGATGTTCCCCTACGCCTTCACCGTGACGAGCCACATCGTCGTCACCTTCGTTCTCGCCGGTGTCGTCTTCGTCGGCGTCACGCTGACCGGCTTCATCCTCCACGGTGCAAAGTTCCTGAAGGTTTTCGTTCCGAGCGGCGTGCCCGTGGCGCTGCTTCCTCTCGTGGTCGCGATCGAGATCATTTCGTATTTCTCGCGCCCCATCAGCCACTCCGTCCGTCTCTTCGCCAACATGCTGGCCGGCCACATCATGCTGAAGGTCTTCGCGGGCTTCGTGCTCACCTTCATGACGATGGGCGCGATCGGCTGGGCGGGCATGATC
>JAGUWA010000060.1 GCA_020062605.1 Parvibaculum sp.
CAACGGCGTGCCGGGCTTGAGCGCCCCTGCCGGCCCGAGCGTTGCGAAGCCGCGCGCGTCCGGTCCGAGCGAAAGCTGGTCGAGCATCTTCGCCGCCGATTCCGGCACCACCGGCTGCACCAGGATCGCGATGTGCCGGATCGTTTCCGCCAGCACATAGAGTACCGTCGCCATGCGCGCCGGATCGGTCTTCTTCAGCGCCCAGGGCGCCTGCTCGTCGATATAGCGGTTCGCGTCGCCGCAGACGGACCAGATCGCCTCCAGCCCCTTGTGGAAGAGCTGCCCATCGAACGCCGCCCGCACCCGGTCGAGAAGCCCATAGGCCGCGTCGAGCAGCGCCTTGTCCGCATCCGTGAATGCGCCATGCTCCGGCACCGCGCCGCCGCAATTCTTCGCGATCATCGACAGCGAGCGCTGCGCCAGATTGCCGAGATCGTTGGCGAGGTCGCCATTCGTCCTGTGCACGATCGCCTTGTGCGAGAAGTCGCCGTCATTGCCGAACGGCACTTCGCGCAGCAGGAAATAGCGCGAGGCATCGACCCCATAGGTCGCCACGAGATCGGCGGGCGCGATCACATTGCCGAGCGACTTCGACATCTTCTGCCCCTCGACCGTCCACCAGCCATGCGCGAACACGCGCTTGGGCGGTTCGAGCCCGGCCGCCAGCAGGAAGGCCGGCCAATAGACGGTATGGAAGCGCAGGATGTCCTTGCCGATCATGTGCAGATCGGCCGGCCAGTAGCGTTTGTAGGCGTCGGTCCCCGTGTCGGGATAGCCCACCGCCGTTATGTAGTTGGTCAGCGCGTCGAGCCACACATACATCACGTGCTTCTCGTCGCCCGGCACCGGAATGCCCCAGTCGAAAGTCGTCCGGCTGATCGAGAGGTCGTGCAATCCGCCCTTCACGAAGCTCACCACCTCGTTGCGCCGCGCGGCCGGCGCGATGAAGTCGGGATGGCTCTCGTAGAACTTGAGCAGCGGTTCGGCCCAGGCCGACAGCTTGAAGAAATAGGACGGCTCTTCCACCCATTCGCATTCGGCGCCCGTCGGTGCGATCTTCTTGCCGTTCGGGCCGGCGGTCAGTTCGTCCTCGCCGTAAAAGGCTTCGTCGCGCACGGCATACCAGCCCGAATAGGAGCCGAGATAGATGTTCCCGCTCGCTTGGAGCTTCTTCCAGAGCTCCTGGCACGACGCCGTATGGCGGGGTTCCGTCGTCCGTATGAACTCATCGTTCGAATAGTTCATCGCCTCGCAGAGATCGCGGAAATTCTGCGACACGCGGTCTGTGAACGCCTGCGGCGTCACGCCCGCCAGCGCCGCCGCCTTCTCCACCTTCTGCCCGTGCTCGTCGGTCCCTGTGAGGAACATCACGTCGAAGCCGTCCAGCCGCTTGAAGCGCGCGAGCACGTCGCAGGCAAGCGTCGTATAGGCATGCCCGATATGCGGCACGTCATTCACGTAATAGATCGGCGTCGTAACGTAGAAGGCTTTGGGAGCCGTCATTCTCTTACCTATATGGCGCTGCCGCCGCTTCAAATCCACCGGATCGTCATGACCCGGCTTGTCCGGGTCATCCACGTCTTTCCTTTATCTTTGTCGTAGCCCAAAGACGTGGATGGCCCGCATGAAGCGGGCCATGACGGCTTATGAGGGAACGGCAATCAAGCGCCGGCGCGTTCGCTCGCGACCGCTTCGAGCATCGAAAAGACGTTCAGAATCACGAGCTTGCGATCCATGTTGAGCGCCTCGCCGCGAGCGGTCATTTGGCTGATCTTTTCCCATACCTCGACCCAGCGATCAAGGCTGCCCCCGGCCGCAAGCCGCTGCATCGCGGCCCCCTCTCCTGCCACGATATCGGGTCCCGGATCGAGCCCCGCGCCTGCCCGCACGAGCCGCTGCAGCCAGTGCGTCAGGAGCTCGATCATCGTCTCGTAGGTCTCGCCTGCCCCCCGTTTGCCCGCCTTGTCGGCAAAGGCGTGAAGCGCGGCAATGTCCGGACGCGGCAATTGAACGAGCAGCGAGGC
>JAGUWA010000236.1 GCA_020062605.1 Parvibaculum sp.
CGGCGCCGCTTTCGCGACGGCGGGCTTCGCCTTTTCTTCAACCGGCGCGGGGGCAGCGTCGCCGCCCGTCTTCAGCGTGCGCTTCTTCTTCTTCTCGACGACGACCGACTTCGAGCGCCCATGCGAAAAGTTCTGGCGCACATGGCCAGATTCCACCGTCCGCTTGAGGCTCAGTGTCTTGCCACCTGCTTTCGGCTTGCGTTCGCTTGTATCCGCCTGATCGGTCATTCGTATCCTTCGTTACCCTTTCCCGCGCCATCAGACGGCACGGGCATTTTCCGGGCGGTCCTTCCGCCCATAACGCGCAAGCCTGGCGAGATCTGCCACGACTTTCGCCTGCATCGGTCCCTTGATCAGGGCTGCATGTATCACATTTCCGCGGCCCAATGCCAAACCCATTTCATCAGCCCAAAGCGGGCTGACAACGGGGACATCGCCCAGAATTCCTTGCTCTTTGGCCACCCGGAGGCGCTGTTCGAGCTTCCGGCGGCCGTCTTCGGCGCCATCACGAGCCTCCACGAGACAGGAGACGCGGCCCCTGCCGATCGCCGTCATCACCTTCTCGAAGCCCGTTTCAAGGGCTCCGGCCTTGCGGGCGAGACCCAGCGCATCGGCGGCGCGGCGGGCCAGAAGCCGCTCGACGAGATCAGCCAGGTCCGGACCTGCTATGGCCGGCGCCCTGGCGGCCTTCGCGAAGTGACCCTTCAAAGCCGCCTTTTCAACCTTTTCGCGCGTCGCCGTGACCCAAAGGCCACGCCCGGGCAATTTTTCGCCAAGATCGGGCACGACCCGGCCTTCGGGGTCGAGCACGAAACGGATAAGCCCGTCCTTGCCGCCGCTCTCGCCGGTGACGATGCAGCGGCGCTCGGGGCCCTCATGGGCTGCGTCAGGCTTCTTCACCAACCTCGCCCGTTTCCTCCGCATCGCTCTCCGCGGCCTCTTCTTCAACCGCAAGATCGGCCTCGGTGATCCAGCCGGCTTTGAGGCGCGCCTGCATGATGAGGCTGTTCGCTTCCTCGGGCGTGAGATCGAAGCCTTCGAGAATGCCTTGCTGGTGCTTGCGTTCGCCGTTCACGGTCTCGTTCCAGCCGATGAGATCGTCAGTGGCGCAGCCCGCGAGATCCTCGACGGTTTTCACGTCGTTCTCACCGAAGGCAACCAGCATCTTCGGCGTCACGCCCTCGACCTCGCCCACTTCGTCGGCGACGCCGAGTTCGCGGCGCTTCGCGTCGTATTCCGCATTCTGGCGATCAATGAATTCGAGCGCGCGGCTCTGGATTTCCTGCGCCGTGTCTTCATCGAAGCCCTCGATCTCGGCGATTTCGTCGAGATCGACATAGGCAACCTCCTCGATCGAGGTAAAACCTTCGGATGCCAGAAGCTGCGCGATCATCTCGTCAACGTCGAGCGCCTCCGCAAACATCGTGGTCCGGCTCAGGAACTCCGCCTGGCGACGCTCCGACTCCTCCGCTTCGGTAAGGATATCGATGTCCCAGCCCGTGAGCTGCGATGCGAGCCGCACGTTCTGACCGCGACGGCCGATCGCCAATGACAATTGGTCATCGGGGACCACGACTTCAATACGCTGCGCGTCTTCGTCGAGCACGACCTTCACGACTTCCGCGGGCGCCAAACCGTTGACGATGAAGGTCGCGGCATCGGGCGACCACTGAATGATGTCGATCTTCTCGCCCTGCAGTTCATTCACCACGGCCTGCACGCGGCTGCCCCGCATACCGACGCAGGCACCGACGGGATCGATCGAGCTGTCATTCGAGAGCACGGCGATCTTCGCGCGGCTGCCGGGATCGCGGGCAACCGCCTTGATCTCGATGATGCCGTCATAGATTTCCGGCACTTCCTGGCCGAAGAGCTTCGCCATGAACTGCGGGTGCGAGCGCGACAGGAAAATCTGCGGGCCGCGCTGTTCGCGGCGCACGTCGTATATATAGGCGCGGATACGGTCGCCGTTGCGGAATGTTTCGCGCGGCAGAAGTTCGTCGCGGCGCACGATTGCCTCGCCCCGGCCGAGATCGACGATCACATTGCCATATTCGACACGCTTGACGATGCCGTTCACGATTTCGCCGATGCGGTCCTTGTATTCCTCGTACTGACGTTCGCGCTCGGCGTCGCGCACCTTCTGTACGATGACCTGCTTTGCGGTCTGGGCGGCGATGCGGCCGAAATCGACGGGCGGCAGTTCATCCTCGATGAGGTCACCGACCTGCGCGGCGGGATTGCGGCGCTGCGCCGACTTCAGATCGATCTGCACGGCATCGTTTTCGACCTGCTCCACCACTTCGAGAAGGCGGACGAGCCGGATCTCGCCGGTCTGCGGATTGATGCGCGCGCGGATTTCGTTTTCCGCGCCGTAGCGCGAACGCGCCGCTTTCTGGATCGCCTCCGCCATCGCCTCGATGACGACTTCGCGGTCGATCGACTTCTCGCGCGCGACCGCATCCGCGATCTGCAACAGTTCAAGCCGGTTGGCGCTTACTGCCGGTGCCATTCTCTATTCTCCGTCGGAGGGGACATCGGGATCGTTTTCCCGGCCCTGTCTTTTGAGGCTTTCCCTTATGAGGTCGTCGCTCATGACGAGCTTGGCCTCGCTCAATTTCCGGAACGGCAGGCCGAGAACCTGCGGCTCCGAGTAACCTTCGATGTCGCACTCAACAAGAACTTCGCCACCTTCCACACCCTGCAGAAGGCCGCGGAAGCGCTTTCGGCCCGACATGGGCTCGGAAAGCTCGATCTTCACGTCGAAGCCCTGCCAGCGCTCGAAATCCTTGGGCCGCGTCAGCGGACGGTCGATGCCCGGCGAGGAAACCTCGAGATTATATTCGCCGGGGATCGGGTCCTCGACGTCGAGCACGGCCGAGAGAGTGCGCGAAAGTTCCTCGCAATCCTCGACCGACATGCTGCCATCGGCGCGCTCGGCCATGATCTGGAGCGTCTGCCCGTCTTGCAGGCCGAAGCGGATGCGCACGATCTCGAAGCCTATGCCCTCCGCGCTCGGGCGCAGGAGGTCGAACACCCTGCGCGCCACGCCGGACGGCGCAACGAGGTGCGTGTCGAGGATCGCGAGATCCGTCGCGTCGTCGTCAGACTTCCTGCCGGCACCCGTCGAGGCCAATCGCATTCTCCAGAACGCTTCAAAGCGAGGCCCAGATAACAAAAAAAGCGGGCCCCCGTTTCCGGAGACAGCCCACTCTCTAGAGCGTCGCTGACTTGTTGGCGCCTATATAGCGCCTTTTCGGGCGCGAGGGCAAGAGCTTCAGACCCGGCGGAAGGCAAGGTAGCAAGGGGTGCGCCCCTCGCGGATCGCCTTTGCTTCGTAGCGGGTCCCGGGCCAGTCTTCGTAAGGCGTTCGCCAATCGGCCGCGCATTCCGCCGTCCACCGGAAGGTTTCGCCCTTTTCCCGGTTGAAACGGCTCACATTGGCCAGCGTCCAGGCGATGTAGTCGGGGATGTCGCTCGCGAAGCGGAGCTCGCCGCCGGGCCGCAGCGCGCTTGCGAGGAAGCCCAGCGTCTCCCGATTGATGAAGCGGCGCTTGTTGTGGCGCTTTTTCGGCCAGGGATCGGGATAGAGGATAAAGACGCGGGCAAGGGATGCCGGCGCGAGCCGCTCGAGCAGGAAGCGCGCGTCGTCGTTCAGGATGCGCACATTGGAGAGGCCGCGCATATCGATTTCGGAAACGAGCTTCGCGACGCCGTTGAGAAACGGTTCGCAGCCCATGATGCCGACGCGCGGATGCGTCTCCGCCTGATGGGCGAGATGTTCGCCGCCGCCAAACCCGACTTCCAGCCAGACCTCCTCGACATCGCCAAAAAGCGTGCGAGGCTCGATCACGCTTTCCTCAAGCGAAATGGAGACCCTCGGAAAGAGGGTCTCCATCAAATTCGCCTGACGCGGCTTGAGCGTCTTGCCGCGGGTGCGCCCGTAGACGTGGCGGCGCGACGTTTCGTTCTCGCCGTTCACCGACGCATCCTGTTGCCTGTCAGCGGATTTCTGCCGCGATCTTGTCGGCGAGGTCGGTCTTCTCCCAGGAGAAGCCGCCATCGGCATCCGGCGTGCGGCCGAAATGGCCGTAGGCCGCAGTACGCTCATAGATCGGCCTGTTGAGGCTGAGATGCTCGCGGATGCCGCGCGGAGAAAGGTCCATGCATTTTGCAACGGCCTTCTCGATCGCTTCTTCCTCGACCTTGCCCGTGCCATGCAGATCGCAATAGATCGAAAGCGGCTTCGACACGCCGATCGCATAGGAGAGCTGAATGGTGCAGCGCTCGGAAAGGCCCGCCGCAACGACATTCTTCGCGAGGTAGCGCGCCGCATAGGCCGCCGAACGGTCGACCTTCGTCGGATCCTTGCCGGAGAAGGCGCCGCCGCCATGGGGCGCCCAGCCGCCATAGGTATCGACGATGATCTTGCGGCCGGTGAGGCCGGCATCGCCGTCCGGGCCGCCGATCACGAACTTGCCAGTGGGGTTCACGTAGAACTCTTCTTCCGGCGGGAACCAGCCTGCGGGCAGAACTTCCTTGACGTAGCCCCGCACGAGTTCGCGAAGGTCGGACTGCTTCACGTCTTCCTTGTGCTGGGTGGAGACGACGACCGAGGTGACGCCGACAGGCATGCCGTTTTCGTATTTCAGCGTGACCTGGCTCTTCGCATCCGGCTCGAATGCCGGGCACTCGCCGGAGTGACGGGCGTCGGCCATGCGCTTCAGGATGCGGTGCGCATAATAGATCGGCGAGGGCATCAGCACGTCGGTCTCGGTGCAGGCATAGCCGAACATGATGCCCTGGTCGCCGGCGCCTTCGTCCTTGTTGCCGCTTGCGTCCACGCCCTGCGCGATATCGGCTGACTGCGCATGCAGCAGAACCTCGCAGCGGGCGTTCTTCCAGTGGAAGCCCTCTTGCTCGTAACCGATCGCCTTCACGGCGTTGCGCGCCGTCTCCTCAATCAGTTCCTTGGTAATCGAGGCCGGTCCACGCACTTCGCCGGCGAGGATGATCGTGTTCGTCGTCGTCAGCGTTTCGCAGGCAACGCGGGCGAAGGGATCGCTCGAGAGAAAGAGATCGACGACGGCGTCGGAAATCCTGTCGCACACTTTGTCGGGGTGGCCCTCGGAAACGGATTCGCTTGTGAACAGGAAATTTGACCTAGCCAAGTTGCTCTCCCTTTTGGGTCTGAGATGAGTTTTGCGCCCGATCCGGCGAGCGCCGGTCCGCGCTGTTCTTGTGCCGGGATGCGGCGAAGGTCCCCGCCGCCGCGTGCGTGTCTTAACGGGGTTCAGCGGCACTGGTTTTTGCAAGGATCGTATTCGGGGTCAACAGTAGAGCGTAAAAAGATATGCACATAAGTGCATATCTTTTTGTTATTCACCGTAATCTACCAGTTTCCGGCCGTTGCGACCGGCTCGGCGTCATCGCCCATACCGCCCAGCGCCTTTATCAATTCCAGCACACGCCTGCGCAGCTTCGGATCGGAGATGGCGAAGAAGGCGCTGTTGAGCTGGATGCCCTCGGCGGTGGAAAGCATGCCGACATCGAGCCCACCGCGCGCATGGCCGTCGCCCGGTGGGGCTGCCCCGTTTTCGAGGCCCTCGAAAAAATATTCGATGGGAACGCCAAGAACGGCACCGATCTCATAAAGGCGGCTCGCGCCGATACGGTTCGTGCCCTTCTCGTATTTCTGGACCTGCTGGAACGTCAGCCCGAGGGCCTCACCCAGCTTCTCCTGACTCATGCCAATAAGCATGCGTTGCATGCGGACCCTGCTGCCCACATGCACATCGACGGGATTCGGCGATTTTCGTGCCACGCCTGAGCCTTTGGATCGGTGACGGGAGAGAGGACCATACAACTTAAGGTCGTCCCCCGCATTACGGTTGCACCGGAATTGGCGGAAACTCCAGACTATCCGCCATTCCGGATACAACCATAGCGTCAGGGGCGCGTATTGGACACCGGCCTTCCAAACCAGGCGGACGCGCCTGCGGCGGAGAGAAGAAGCAGCAGGAAGAGATCGCCGAGCCGCGCATAGAGCGTCGGCCGGAGGGGGGCAGGGAGCGGCACGTCGATGACGCCGCGCGCGTGAAGCGGAAGGCTGTCGACGACGCGACCATAGGGATCGACGAGAGCCGAGATGCCGCTGTTCGCCGAACGGACAATGGGCAGGCCCTGTTCGACCGCGCGCATGCGAACCTGCGAGAAATGCTGATAGGGGCCGGCAGACTCGCCGAACCAGGCATCGTTTGTGAGGTTGACGAGCCAGGCCGGACGCTCGCCCGGCGCGACCACCTCGCCCGGGAAAATCACCTCGTAGCAGATGAGCGGGCCGACCGGCGGGAAGTTCGCAAGTGCCAGCGTGCGCGGACCGGGGCCGACGTCGAAGCTTCCCTGAAACTGCACGATCTGGCGGAGGCCTATCTTCCCGAGCAGATGGCGAAGCGGAACATATTCGCCGAAGGGGACAAGATGATGCTTGTCGTAGGTTTCCGCGATTTCGCCGGCCGAATTCACGACATACAGCGAATTGTAGAAAACGCGGAGGCGGTTCGACGGACCGTCCGGCGCGGCCTCACCGCGGTTCGAACCCGCAATGAGTAGTGCGCCTTCGGGAAGCATGCGGCCAATTGCGGCGAGCACATAAGGTTCGCGCGCGAGCAGAACCGGCACCGCATTTTCCGGCCAGACAACAATGGTGCGGCCATCTATCCCCTGCGGGCGAGCCGGCGTTTCCTCGCTCGACATGCGAAGCAACTGGCCGATGATCGCGAGGAGGCGGTTGGGATCGTCCCAGTCGCGCGAAAAAGGTGTGTCGGGATGAACGATGCGGATGTTTACGCCGTCGGCATAGACAAGCTCCGCCGATGAGAGGCGAGCGGCACCGCCGACCCAGATGAGCGCGAGACCGGCGAGCGCGATTGCAGGCGCGGCGAGAACCTCGGTATCGAAAGCGCGCTGGCCGCGGGTGATGCGCGTGTCGATGACGGCGGGCGAGCCGACGATGAGAAGGGCGACGAAGGAAAGCCCGTAGGTACCGACCAGGGCGGCGGCCTGCATCAACGCTTCCGACCCGGCGAAGCTTTCGCCGATGAGGTTCCACGGAAAGCCCGTGAGTACATGACCCCGCAACCACTCGAAAACCGTCCACGAGACAGCGAAGACGGCGATACGTCTGTAGCCCTGGAACCAGAAGAGACGGGCGGCCGCTGCCGCCGCGCCCGTGAAGAGCGCGAGCCCGGCAGGCAGCAGCGTCACCGCGACGGGGAGCAGGAAAGCGAACTTTTCCGCGTCGACGAGAAAGGCGTTCCCGACCCAGTAAAGGCCGAAAAGGAAATAACCGAAGCCGAACCACCAGCCGACAAGCCCCGCGCGCCACATGACGCGGCGGCGGCGCGACGGTGTCGGCTCGCCGACACCGTCGAGCAACCAGACGAGAACGGGCACCGTCACGAACAGAAGCGGGAGGAATTCGTATGGCGGCAGCGCGAGAACGCTCAGCGCGCCCGCAACGAAACTTGCGAGATACCGCCGCCACCCGCGCAGTTCGGAGAGCCAGACGGCAAAGCTCCAGACACGCTCCATGGCAGCGGCGAAACGGCTCTCGATCCGCACGGCCCTCAGCCTTCCGAGCCGGAAGGTGGCGCGGCCTTTTCCGCCGCGGACAAGAGATGGATACGCATACGCTTGATGCGGCGGGGGTCGGCGTCCTTCACTTCGAATTCGAGACCCGCCGGATGGCGTACAAGCTCGCCGCGCAGCGGAACGCGACCGAGAAGAGAGAAAACAAGACCCGCCAGCGTGTCGACGTCGTCTTCGTTTTCTTCCTCTACCAGACGCAACCCGATCATCTCCTCCAGATCCTCGATGGGGCAGCGCGCATCGGCGTCGATCGAGCCGTCCTCGCGCCGCACGAGGGCGGGACCGCTGTCAATGTCATGCTCATCCTCAATCTCGCCGACGATTTCCTCCACCAGATCCTCAATGGAAACGAGGCCGTCCGTGCCGCCATATTCGTCGATGACCAGCGCGAGATGGATTCGCGTCGCCTGCATCTTCACCAGAAGATCGAGCGCCGGCATGGAGGGAGGGACGAAGAGAACGTTGCGCCGGATCGAGCGAAGGGAGAAGGCTGGGCGCGCCGCCGCACTCTCGTTCTCCGGAGGCGCAAACCAGGCGAGCACGTCCTTCAGATGAACCATGCCGATCGGATCGTCCAGCGTCTCTCGATAGATCGGCATGCGCGAATGGCTCGACTCGCGGTATAGGCGCAGCACGTCGTCGAGCGAGGCATTTTCCTCGACGCCCACCACGTCCGCACGTGGCACCATCACATCTTCCACCCGCAGCTCGCCGAAGTTCAGGATGTTGACCAGCATGTGCCGCTCCTCGGCGGTGAGGCCGCGGTGCATGTCTTCGTGTTCCTCGATTACTTCTTCGAGGCTCTCGCGCAGCGAGTTGTCGCCATTGCCGGTGAACCCGAACAGCGCACGCAACCAGCCGAAGCCAAAGCGGCTGTGCGAAGCGCCTTGCCGGGCGGACGATGTTCTGTCGGTGGTGTCGGCCATGGTCCTGTCGGCGCTCGCTCAGTGTTCGCCGCGTTCGGCGCCATAGGGATCGGGAATACCGAGGTCTTCGAGTATGTCGCGCTCGAGTTCCTCCATCTCGTCCGCCTTGATGTCATCCATGTGATCGTGGCCGAGCAAGTGCAGGACGCCGTGAACCGTAAGGTGGGAAAGGTGGTTCTCGAAGCTCTTGTTCTGGGCGGAGGCTTCGCGGGCAATCGTTTCGCGCGCGAGCACGACGTCGCCGAGAAGGGGCGCGCTGCGTTTGAAGGCCTCTTCGGGGACGCCCGTGTCGGGCATATCTGCCGCCGGGAAGGAGAGCACGTTCGTCGGCCCCTCCTTGCCGCGATAAGCCTTGTTCAGTGTCGCGACGAGTTCGTCATCGGCAAGCACAATGCAGAGCTCGGCCGCATCGCCGCCGCGCGTCACCACAAAGGCATGCTCAGCCGCGCGGCGTACCGTTTCCTCTGCGCCGCTCTCCCACTCTCCGGCTTCGCGCAAAACATCGATCTCGAGTCCGGAAACCGGACTTCGAGCCTTGGCGCTTCGTTTGCGCTCCGGATGGGCGCCGTCGCTCATTTGTTGCCGTCCCCGAGAAGACCCCGTTCGCGGGCGTTATACGCCTTCACGATCCGCGTCACCAGCGGATGCCGCACCACATCGGCGTCCGTGAAATTGACGGTGGCCACCCCCGGCACGCCTTCCAGCACGTCAAGCGCATCGCGGAGGCCTGATTTCGCGCCGAGCGGAAGGTCGACCTGGCTCGGATCGCCGGTAATCGCCATGCGGCTATTCTCGCCGAGGCGGGTCAGAAACATCTTCATCTGCACGGGCGTGCAGTTCTGCGCCTCGTCGAGGATGACGAAGGAATTCGCCAGCGTTCGCCCACGCATGAAGGCAAGGGGCGCCACTTCAATTTCGCCCGACTCGATGCCCTTCATCGCCTGTTCGCCGGGGAGCGTGTCGTAGAGCGCATCGTAGAGCGGGCGGAGATAGGGGTCGATCTTCTCCTTGAGGTCGCCCGGCAGAAAGCCGAGGCGTTCGCCGGCCTCGACAGCGGGACGGGACAGGATGATGCGGTCGACACGCTTCTGAAGCAGCATCGACACCGCAACGGCGACGGCAAGATAAGTCTTGCCGGTGCCCGCCGGTCCGACGCCGAAGACGAGTTCGTTCGACATCAAGGCTTCGATGTAGGTGCCTTGCGTCTGCGAGCGGGCGGAGATAACGCGGCGTTTCGTCTGAATCTGGTGGCGTGAGAAGCCGCCCTGCGGTTTGTCGAGATCGGCATCCGGCGCGGTAGCCAGGCGGATCGCGCCGTCGACCTCGCCCGGACTCACGTCCTGGCCGGATTTGAGGCGTGCGTAGAGATCGCGAAAGACACGGTCGGCCTGGTTGCGGGCATGAGCATTGCCCGTGATGACCAGTTTGTTGCCTCGCGACGTCGCGAGCACGCCGAGACCCTGTTCGATCCGCGCAAGATTCCGGTCGTTCGCTCCAAAGAGCTCCGTAAGCAGACGATTGTCGTCGAAGGCGATGACGAGACTGTCATCGCCGCCCGTTTCGCCCTTCGATGTCTTCACGCCACCTGCTGCACTCAACTGCACCCTGTCCTTTCAACGTGCGACCCGCACGGACAAAACGCGACACCCTTGACGGCCCTACGCAAGCACGGGCTCCTTCCGGAGAAGACGCCCGCGAAGAGAGTTCCTGTGCCCTTCCTCGATCGTGACATCGACGAGCCTTCCGAAGAGATTTTCCGGCGCTTCGTCGACATATACCGACTGGAGATAGGGGCTACGCCCGACGAGCTGGCTTTCGCCACGGCCGCGCCGGTCGAAGAGGACGGCCATGGTGCGGCCAGCGCAGGCCTCGTTGAAGGCGATCTGCTGTTCGCCGAGAAGCGCCTGCAAGCGCTGCAGGCGCTCGCTCTTCACGTCCTCGGGCAACTGATCCTCCTCGGCCGCTGCCGGCGTGCCGGGACGGGGGCTGTATTTGAAGCTGTAGGCCTGCGCGTAGCCGACCTCGCGGATGAGGGCGAGTGTCGCCTCGAAGTCCTCTTCCGTCTCGCCGGGGAAACCGACGATGAAGTCCGACGACATCGCGATGTCTGGTTTCGCCGCACGGATGCGCTCGATCAGGCGAAGATAGCTTTCGGCGTCGTGGCGGCGGTTCATGGCGGCGAGAATGCGGTCCGAACCCGACTGCACCGGAAGATGCAGATAGGGCATGAGTTCCGGCACTTCGGCATGAGCGGCGATGAGCGCCTCGTCCATGTCGCGGGGATGGCTCGTCGTGTAGCGCAGCCGTGCGATGCCGTCGATCGCCGCGAGACGCCGGATGAGGTCGCCGAGCGTGGCGGCGCGGCCCTTCTCGTCCTCGCCGTGATACGCGTTGACGTTCTGCCCGAGCAGCGTGATCTCGCGCACGCCCGCCTCCGCCAATGCGCGCGCCTCGTCGAGAACGCGCGCGACGGGCCTCGAAAATTCAGAGCCTCGCGTGTAAGGCACGACGCAGAAGGTGCAGAACTTGTCGCACCCTTCCTGGATGGTGAGGAAGGCGGTGGCGCCGCGTGCCAGCGTCTTGCGGCGCTCGGGTGCGGGCAGGCTTGCGAACTTGTCGTCGACCGGGAATTCCGTTTCCACGATGCCGGGGCCGCCATTCGCGAGGCGCTCTACATATTCCGGCAAGCGGTGATAGGTCTGGGGACCGAGAACGAGGTCGACCATCGGCGCACGGCGGCGCATCTCCTCGCCTTCGGCCTGCGCCACGCAACCGGCGACGCCGATCAGCAGGTTCTCGCCGCGGCCGGTTTTTTCTTTCTTCAACTCACGCAGGCGGCCGAGTTCCGAATAGACCTTCTCCGCGGCCTTTTCGCGGATATGGCAGGTATTCAGAATGACAATATCGGCCTCTTCGGGCGTATCGACTTCGGTATAGCCGGAGGGAGCCATGACATCGACCATGCGGGCCGAGTCATAGACGTTCATCTGGCAGCCATAAGTCTTCACGAAGATTTTCTTGCGCGGCGCGCCGGGGCCGGTCTCGGGGCCCCTATCTGGCGCGGCGTCTCGGGATGGCGCGGAATTATCGTGCAATGTGTGCGCTCGTCTCCTCAGGGAACTCGATCAATAGATTGAAGTCTATCACGTCTGGCGGCCGGACGGGGAATGGATTGGTCCTCAAGACTCAGGCCCCGGCAACACGGGGTTCGGCGAGGACGCGCGCCTCTCCGGCCGATTCCGGTTCCTCCCAGCGGCCGATCAGCGCCTCTGCAACGCCCCGGCGGCAGCAGGCCTCGCAATAGGCCGCGAGCGCCTTGCGGTTGCCGATTTCGCGGATCGTGACCGGCCGATGGTACTCGACCGTCACCTCGATGGGGCCGGTCTTGAAGGCCTCCCACAGATGGGGAAACAGCTCCATATCGCCGTACCAGGCGAAAAAGGGCCGGTGATAGCGGCTCATCGGCATGCCGTAGAGGCCGGTATAGGCAACCGAGACCGGCTGCACCACGAGGTCGTCCTCGCGGTCCTCCTCGCCATTGACGATGGTGAGCTGCGCGACGCTCATCAGCGCGCTCTTGAAGGAGAGAACCCTGTTGCCGTCGCTGGACGTACCTTCGGGAAAGAGCACGAGACGGTCGCCGGACGCGATCCGGGCATGAATTTCGTTGCGGGAATGGGCCGTGCGGGTGCGCCGCTCGCGCTCCACGAAGACGGTCTGCTGAAGCTTTGCGAGCGTGCCGAAAAAGGGCCAGCCCGCCACCTCGCTCTTCGCAACGAAGGAGCAGGGCGTGAGCGAGGCGACGATCGGGATGTCGAGCCAGGATGTGTGATTGGCGGCTACGAGGCAGGCGCCGTCTTCGTAGGGCGTGCCGCGCCTTATGACCTTGATGCCGATCAGCCAGCAGAGAAAGCGATGGTAGCGGTTCGGCAGGAGGCGCGCATAGGAGAAGCCGAATTTCAGCCCGAGCCACTGAACGGGCATCAGGAGAAGGGCGGAGAGAATGAAACCCGCCAGAAGCGTGGCGGCCCGCGCGGTTGCCATGTGCGTCTCTCCCATCCCCGTGGCTGTAACAGCCGCGGGATTACCCTTTGTTGCTCTTGGCTTCCGCCTTCTTGTCGCGATCGAGCGGTACGCCATAAAGCTCAAGACGATGATCGACAAGCTCGAAACCGAGCTCACGGGCGATGATCTTCTGCAGGCGTTCGATCTCGTCATTATGGAATTCGATGACGGAGCCGGTCTGTAGGTCGATCAGATGATCGTGATGTTCTTCCTGCACCTGCTCATAGCGCGAACGGCCATCGCGGAAATCGTGACGTTCGAGAATGCCCGCTTCCTCGAAGAGGCGAACTGTCCGATAGACCGTGGCAATGGAAATCTTGCTATCGACAGCCGATGCGCGGCGGTAGACCTCCTCGACGTCGGGATGGTCATGGGCGACGGACAACACGCGCGCGATCACGCGCCGCTGCTCCGTCATCCGCATTCCCTTTTCGACGCAGAGATTCTCGATCCGCTCGGGATCATTCGGCATGTCTTCGGGGCGCAGGGCCGCTGTCATCTTGTTGTCTGTCATCGCGAGCATAATAGGCATGCGCCGTCTGTTTGTCATTAGCAAGCAAGGTCCCGCGGGGCCGACAAAACCCTCACGCGATCAAGGATTTATGACAGGCCCCGGAGCGGCGGAAGATCGCATCTGAGCGTGCGGGCGGCAACGCGCAGCGGTCCCCTTGCGTAGTAGGCGGGGCGTATGCCGACAAGATAGAAGCCGAACCGCTCGTACAGGCGGAGCGCTTCCTCATTGTCCTCGGCGACCTCCAGGAAAAGCGAGTCCGCTCCCGCCGCCAGGGCGGTCGCGGCGGCGGCGGCCAGAAGACGCCAGATCGGAAGAGCA
>JAGUWA010000016.1 GCA_020062605.1 Parvibaculum sp.
GAGCGCCATGCCGGGTCCGGGCTTCGCACCGTGCCCGCTGTCATATCCCGCCGTGAAGTCGATATAGTCCGAAAGCCCGAAGCGCAGGATCGTGCCCGCCGCCGAGGCCGCCACATCGTTCGTCGCGATGCCGAGCGCCAGTCCCCGTCCCTTCATCGCCTGAAAAAAACAGCGCAGGTCGGTGACGGGGATGGAACGCTCCGGCCCGAGTTCGGTGAAATAGCCATCGAGCCGCGCGACAAGTTCCTCCCGGTCGCTGACGCCAAGGAGGCCGCGCCAGGCATCGGCAAGCGCGAATGTATCGCCCGCCGCCGCGATGCTCCCGGCTTCGAAGCGGCCCGTTTCCTCCCTGTAACCGATGGACGCGAGCATCGCCGGTACGAGCGAAACCCGCCCGCCCGCAAGCGCGGCGGCCACTTCGTTCAGGATCGGCCCCCACGTGCCGTGATAATCGAAAAGCGTCCCGTCCTTGTCGAACAGCACGCCCTTTATGCGGCCACGCCCCGCACTTCCTCCGCTTTTCGTCATCTTGTTCCGTTCCGGGCCAGTTCCGGCTTATAGTGCCACCGGGTAAGCCGCGCAAAAAGTCGGGAGGACGCCGCCATGCGAACCTTCAAGATCGTCATCGCCGTGGTCCTGATAGCGCTGCTCGTCGGCGTGACAGGCACGATCTACATGCAGAGCCAGGCCGGGGCGATTTCCGTCGGCTCCCTTCTCGGGCTGGTCCTTTTGTCCTTCCTCTACGACAACTGGAGTGTCCTCTTCGGCGGCGGTTCCGCTCCCGCGAGCGCACCCCGCGGCAAGACGGGCGTCGCCGTCGGTCAGGCCGCCGCCCTCACCCGCTTCAGCGAAGGCGAAGTCCGCGGCGCCCCCGGCTTCAAGGGCGGCTGACGCCTAGCCCTCGCGCGGACGCCACTCCGACGTGATCTCCGAAAGCTCCGGGCGCGGACGTTCGTCCTTCGCCACGCTCTCGCTGCCGAAATAGAGATAACCCGCAATCTTCTCGTTCTCGCCGAGCCCCAGCACCTCGTTCACATCGGCGTCGAACGCATACCACTCGGTAAGCCACTGCGCGCCGTAGCCGAGCGCCGTCGCCGCGATCAGCATGTTCTGGCAGACCGCACCGGCCGATAGAAGCTGCTCCCATTCCGGAATCTTGATCCCCGGCGTCACCCGCGACACCACAGCGACCACCACCGGCGCGCGCGTCAGGCGGCTCGCCTCGAATTCGATCTGCTCGCCCGTCGCACGCGGCTCCACCTTGGCGTAGATGCGCGCAAGCACCTCGCCGAATTGCCGCCGGGCCTCGCCCTTGAAGAGGATGAAACGCCAGGGCGCGAGCTTGCCATGATCCGGCACACGCGCGCCTGCCCGCAGGATCGTCTGGAGTTCTTCCTCGCCAGGCCCCGGCTCCACCATGGTTAGGGCCTTCGCGGAGCGCCGTGTCAGCAGAAGGTCGATCGTCTCCGGGGATTTCGGCACGGCAGCTCCTTTTCATTCTGTCGGGCAAGACCGGGTTTTACTTATGGCCCCCGCTTTACTTAGGCAAGCCCGCCCGCCAACATATCCCCTCACGGGATGGGGGCATTCCATTGCAAAAACTCTCTTCGTGCAGGGCAGCGATCCTGTCCGCCGCGCTCGCCGTTTTGCTGGGGACGAGCGACGCTCAAGCGGGCGGTTGGCCGCTTGAGCCCGGCACGGGCGAGGTCATTGTCAGCTTCACCCGGCTTTCCGCCGACGAACGCTTTGAGTCCGACGGCACGAAGCGCTGGACGAGCCACTACACCAAGCTCGAAGTCTCGCCCTATGCAGAGTATGGCCTCACAAACTGGCTGACGCTGATCGGCGAGGCCGCCTGGTCGCGGCAGGAGACGAATTTCTTCGGCACCGAATACGCCGACGAGGACTTCACCCGGCTGAAAGCGGGCGGACGCATCTCTCTCGGCGACTGGCAGGAAACGAGATTTTCCTTCCAGCCAATAGCGACGGTCCACCTCGCCTCGACGAGCGACGACCCCTCCGCCACGAAAAGCGGCGATGTCGACCTCGAACTTGGTCTCGTGCTCGCACGCAGCGATACCGTCTGGAACATGCAAATGTTCTCGGTGCAGGAAATCGCCTGGAATTATCGCGATCGCGGCAGACCGGCGGAAGCACGCGCCGACGTCACACTCGGCGTGAAGCCATGGGCAGGCACCATGCTGCTGCTGAAAAGTCTCAACACCACGACGCTGGGCTCGACCGAGGTGGGCGATTCCTACACTGCGAACAAGCTCGCCGTCTCTTGCGTTCAGGCGCTGCCGGAAGAGTTTGCTCCCGGCGTCTCGCTGGAAGTCGGCATGGAACAAACGATTGCGGGGCAGAACACCGTAGACGGCACGACATGGCGTCTCGGCCTCTGGTACCGCTTCTGACTCAGGGCCCGGTGGAAGCTCGAACGCTCTCCCCTGAAACGCTCTCCCCTGAAACGCTCTCCGCCTTCACCTCGCTGCCGATCAGCTCAAGCACGTCCGTCTCCGGCGGCGCGTCGCTGCCGCTTCCCGGCACTGCCGCCTTTAGGTCGGCAAGCGTGAACCCCATCCTCACATCATAGGCGCGCTCTGTCTGGTTCCGCAGCCGCTTCTGCGCCTCATACCAGGCGCGCTTCGTCGCACCGTCCGGACAGGTCGCAAGCTCCTCCACCGCCGTTGCGCCCCAGCGCAGTTCCGGACAGTGATAGGGGTCGAAGGAAAAGTCGAAAAGCCGCGCCCGCGCCTCCTCAAAACCGAGCCGCCGCGCCGACCCGTCGCTCGCCGTGTAGACGACCTCGCAGGCCTCTGCCTCCTGCCGGTAGGCCTCTGCGATGTCGCGCGCGACATCGTCGCCCTCATAGGCGAGCTTCGGGTCACCCTCCTTCGCCATCTCAATGAAGCGCGCGATCTGCTCGCGCAGTTCCACGAAGGATGTTTTCAGCCGCGCGTCACGCGACGGCGTCGAATATGTCTCCCAGTCGCCGGACGTGCCGTAGATATTGTCGGGTAAACGCCCAGGCTGCGCGCGGCTGTTGAGCCCCGCCTTCACGGCAATGTCGATCGACTGCGCGCGATAGTGCAAGTCGTCGCAAAGCTCGCGCACCATCAGCCGCGTTTCCCCCACGGGATCGTAGGCGACATCGCCTTTTGCCAGCGCGGCCCTCACATAGTCGTAATAGTCGAGCCGTTCGCCCTTGTAGACGAAGCGCGCGCCCATCCATTGCGTCGCGCGAGGACTTTCCGTGCCGAAGAACTGCTCGTCCGACCAGTCGGCAAGCGCATCGTCCGCCGCAAGTTCGACGCGCCCGCCATACCACGTGCCGTCTGCGTCCTGAACCGCACCCACGAGTTTCGCCGGCCGCCAGTTCTTGAAACCCGCCCCCATCGGCGCCGACGCTCGCACAAAGCGCTTGCCGTAGGACCCTCTCGTCAGCGAATTGTCCGGATGCGCATCGATGAAGCGGATGCGCCCGTCATCCTCCACCTTGTAGACGACGGCCACATGCCCGTTCGGATCGTAGATCACCGTGCCCGGACGGATCGACCCGCGCGCGATCGTCACGGGATAGAAGTCGAAGAGCTCACCCTTCGTCTTTCCCGGCGCGAACCGGTACATCGCGCTCGACACGACATTGTTGATCGCATTGAGAACGCTCCGCCCGTTCGGGAACGCGCCCTCCAGATGCGGCAGCACATCCGTTCGCGCATAGACGTAATTGCCATACCGCGAATAACGCAGATCGTTGGAACGGCCGACCGCCGCCACGCCGCTCGTGTAGGAAAAGGGCAAGCCGTTCTTCCACGCGAAATACGCACGGAGCGCATAAGGCAGGTCAGCGCAGTCCGCATAGAAGAACATGCCTTTCGGATCGCTCGCCTGGTAGATGTTGTGCGGTCCCTTCAGGCACTCGTCGAAGGTCCGGCAGTTGCTCTCGCCGATCGCCGTCACGAACTCGCCGAAGGCGCGCTCGTCGCTCTCCTTCCATTCCGTCTTGGTGATGCGCCAGCGGAAGGCTTCGGGCGTCTGGTAATGGGCGGGATCGATTGTCTCGCCGCCGCTCGCCACCGGCGCCATCGTCGCCGTTCCGGGATCCGCCGTGTCCGCAGCCGCAGGCCCGAGCACGAAAGCTGCCGCGAGCGCGAAAACCGCACCCTGCCATGTCCTCATGCGCGTCATGTTCGAAAGCCCCCGCCGGCGTTCTGAAGCAGCATCCCTCTGTAACTATTTAACCATAGGAAACGCCCCTTGTCCCACCGCGCCTGAAAGGCGTGCTGCGGCAGGACCGGAGAAGACCCAAACGAAAAAGCCGCCAGCGGTTACCCGCGGCGGCTTTTCTTCTTCTGCGAAACCCTCACTTCAAGTCCGGCGGCGTCGCCTCGTCGCCAAGCGCCTTCACCACATCGGCAAGCGCCATCGTCTTCTGGTCCTGCGAGCCGAGGCGGCGCACGGAAAGCGTGCCCTCCTCCGCCTCGCGTTTGCCCGCGACAAGGATCGCCGGCACCTTGCCCACCGAGTGCTCGCGCACCTTGTAGTTGATCTTCTCGTTCCTGAGATCGAGCTCGACACGAAGCCCGGCGGCACGCAACTCTTCCGCCACCTTCACGGCATACTCATCCGCTTCCGACGTGATCGTCGCCACCACCGCCTGCACCGGCGCGAGCCACATCGGCATCTTGCCCGCGCAACTCTCGATCATGATGCCGATGAACCGCTCCAGCGTGCCGAGGATCGCGCGGTGCAGCATGACGGCATATTTGCGCGAACCGTCTTCGGCGACATAGGTCGCGTCGAGACGTTCCGGCAGCACATAGTCGAGCTGCAGCGTTCCCACCTGCCACGAACGCCCGATCGCGTCCTTGAGGTGGAATTCGAGTTTCGGCGCATAGAAGGCGCCCTCGCCTTCCGCAATGACGAAGTCATGTCCCGTCGCGCGCAACGCATCGCCCAGCGCCTTCTCCGCCGCGTCCCAGCGCTCGATGGTGCCGCCGAAATTCTCCGGCCGCGTCGCAAGCTTGATGACGACGTCGGAAAAACCCATGTCCTGGTAGACCGCATAGAGCAGATTGACGAAATGCTCCGTCTCCGACTGGATTTGCTCTTCCGTGCAGAAGATGTGCGCGTCGTCCTGCGTCATCTGGCGCACGCGCATCAGCCCGTGCAGCGCGCCATGCGGTTCGTTGCGATGGCAGCAGCCGAACTCCGCCATGCGCATCGGCAGGTCGCGATAGGACTTGATGCCCTGATTGAAAATCTGCACATGCGCCGGGCAATTCATCGGCTTGATCGCCATGAGGTCGGCCTCGCCCGACAGCACGGGCGCGTCATCCTCCGTATTCGGAATTTCATCGGGCACCACGAACATGTTCTCGCGGTATTTGCCCCAATGGCCGGACTGCTCCCAGAACTTCGACGCCATGAGCTGCGGCGTCTTCACCTCCCGGTAGCCCGACGCATTCAGCCGCCGCCTGATATAGGCTTCAAGCTGGTTGTAGATGACGAAACCCTTCGGGTGCCAGAACACCGACCCCTGCGCTTCCGGCTGGAAGTGGTAGAGGTCCATCTCCTGCCCGATCTTGCGGTGATCGCGCTTCTCCGCCTCCTCCACCATCGTGAGATAGGCCTTGAGATCGTTGTCGTTCGCCCAGCACGTCCCGTAGATGCGCTGAAGCATCTCGTTCCGGCTGTCGCCGCGCCAATAGGCGCCGGCAAGCTTCGTCAGCTTGAAAGCCTTGCCGAGCTTCCCCGTCGAAGGCAGATGCGGGCCGCGGCACAGATCGAGCCAGTCGCCCTGCCGGTAGATCGACACCGGCTCGTCGCCCGGGATCGAAGCAATGATCTCAGCCTTGTAGATTTCACCGATCTTCTTGAAATACGCGACCGCCTCGTCGCGATCCCACACTTCGCGCGTGATCGTCTCGTCGCGGTCCACGATCTCGCGCATCCGCTGTTCGATCTTTTCGAGGTCTTCGGCCTTGAAGGGCTCCGTTCTTGCAAAGTCGTAGTAAAAGCCGTTCTCGATCACCGGCCCGATCGTCACCTGCGTGCCCGGAAAAAGCTCCTGCACGGCTTCCGCCATCACATGCGATGCATCGTGGCGCAGCAGGTCGAGGCCGTCCGGCGTCTCGCGCGTGACGATCTCGACCGCGGCGTCCTTGTCGATCACCGTCGAGAGGTCTTTCACCTGGCCGTCGATCTTGATCGCCACGGCCTTCTTCGCCAGCGACTTCGCGATGCTTTCGGCAAAGGCCAATCCGTCGAGGGGGGCTTCCACTTCACGAACGGAACCGTCGGGCAGTTTCAGATTGATCATGTCTCTTCTCTCAATGCGTTCCGTGCGTGCATTCGCGAGGCTCTTCCATCCTCCAGCGTCCATATCGCCACGGCGCCCAGAAAGGCTGGGGCGCGAGCGTCTCGGGCACCGGGTCGAAGCCATGGCTTCCCCATGGATTGCACCGGACGATCCGCGACAGTCCGAGCCATCCTCCGCGCCACGGCCCGAAGCGCTCGATCGCCTGCACGGTATAATCCGAGCAGGTTGGCAGATGCCGGCAGTTCGGCCCCAGCAGTGGCGATATGAACCACTGATAGAGCCGGATCAGGCCGCGCATCGCGAGCGATAAGGGGTCGCGCCGCATGGGGAACCGGGTCCTCCGTAAACACGCACTTGTTAGCTTCTAGAGTGCATTCCGAAAAGTGGGAACCGGTTTTCGGACAAAATGCACTCCACTAAAAGTTCGGAGAGGCACAACTGAGAGCGCACCGGCAATACCGGCGGCCCTCCGGCCCATCCTTTTGATTCGTCTTGGGAAAAGCCGCCCGGGCGGAAACGCGGGAGCGGCCGGGCCCGGCGCCTTATGCGGCCGGGCCGGTGCTAGTGGCGGTCCCGGTCTGCGCGGCAGTACCACTCCCCTTTTTGGCGAGCGCGGCTTCCACCGCCTCCTCCACCGCGTCGAAAATGAGCAGCGTCGAGGCATGCCGGGCCTTGTATTCGCGGACGGGCTCGAGCACCTCGAGGTCCTTCCACTTGCCGCCATAGATCTCGCGCGGCGGCTCGGCGCCTTGCCGGAGCATGGCGCGCATCGCCGCGCCCACCTCATGAAGCTCCGTCGCGCTCGCACCGATCACATGCCGCGCCATGATGGACGACGACGCCTGCCCCAGCGCGCAGGCCTTCACATCGGCGCCGTAATCGGCCACCCGGCCTTCCTCATCGAGCTTCACATCGACCGTCACTTTGGAGCCGCAAAGCTTCGAGACCGCCGTCGCCGAAGCGTCGGGCGCGTCGAGCCGCTCGCCATGCGGAATATCCGATGCGAGGGCCAGAATGCGCTTGTTGTAGATCTCGTTGAGCATCTAGCTCGCCACTCTCCAGCTCGTGCCTTGCGGCCCATCCTCGATCTGAACGCCCATCGCCGCAAGCTCGTCGCGAATGCGGTCGGCCTCGGCGAAGTTCTTTTCCTTGCGCGCGGCATTCCGCGCCGCGATCAGCCGTTCGACTTCTTCCCCGTCAATATGGGAAGCCGCGCCCGCTCCTGCAAACCAGGCTTCCGGGTCCATTTCGAGAATGCCGATGAGCCGCCCCGCGCCGATCAGTTCGGCCTTGAGCAGCGCCTTGGTGCCGGGGTCCGTCTCCGTATTCGCGCGCTTGGCGATGGCGAAGAGTTCCGACAGCGCCTTCGGCGTGTTCAGGTCGTCGAGCAGCGCATCGACAAAAGCGTCCGGCGCCGCGTCGTTCGTCGGCTCCGAGCGCACATCGGCAAGGTTCCGCAGCGCCCCGTAAAGCCGGTCGAGCATCCGCTTGGCCTGCGCAAGCCCCTCCGCCGTCCAGTCGAGCGGCTGGCGGTAATGGCCCGCCAGCAGCGCCAGCCTTATCGCCTCGCCCGGCGCTTGGCTGATGAGATCATGGACCAGCAGCACATTGCCGATCGACTTCGACATCTTCTCGGATTCGATGTTCACGAAGCCGTTATGCAGCCAGAAGCGCGCCAGCGGCGCCCCATGATGCGAGCAGGCCGACTGCGCCACCTCGTTCTCGTGATGCGGGAACTGCAGATCGATGCCGCCGCCATGAATGTCGATGGTCGTGCCCAGATGCTTCTCGATCATCGCCGAGCATTCGATGTGCCAGCCCGGCCGCCCGCGGCCCCAGGGGCTGTCCCAGCCCGGCTGGTCCGGCGCGCTCGGCTTCCACAGCACGAAGTCCGCCGGGTCCTTCTTGTAGGGCGCCACTTCCACGCGCGCGCCCGCCACCATCTCGTCGCGGTCGCGGCCCGAAAGCCGCCCGTATTCGGGGTAGCTCGGCACGTTGAAGAGCACATGGCCCTCCGCCGCATAGGCGTGTCCCGCCTCGATCAGCCGCTCCATCATCGAGATCATCTCGGCGACACTGTCCGTCGCCTTCGGCTCGAGATCGGGCGCGAGCACGCCGAGAGCGCCCATGTCCCTGCGATAGATATCGGCATATTTCTCCGTCACCACGGAGATGTCGACGCCCTGCGCTTTCGCGGCGGCAATGATCTTGTCCTCGATATCCGTGATGTTCCGCGCATAGACAACGTGGGGATAAAGACGCCGCAGCACGCGCGCCAGCACGTCGAACACGACCGCCGGCCGCGCATTGCCGATATGCGCGTAGTTGTAGACGGTCGGGCCGCACACATACATCGTCACGCGGTTCGGGTCCGCCGGCTCGAAGATTTCCTTCTTGCGCGTCAGCGTGTTGTAGAGCGTGAGCTTGTGGCGTTTGAGC
>JAGUWA010000288.1 GCA_020062605.1 Parvibaculum sp.
GTGGCGGATGGGGTGGGATTCGAACCCACGGTGGGCGTTAACCCACGCCGGTTTTCAAGACCGGTGCCTTAAACCACTCGGCCACCCATCCAGCTCCTTGGTTATCCTTTGAGAAGCCGTTTCTCAACCGGGAATTGTTGCAAATGCCGGAAAGATGTCAGCGGCCGATCTTGAACGTGGCGCTTCCCTTCGCAACCAGCTCTCCGCTTTCGTTGCGCAGCTCCCCTTCGGCAAACGCGATTGATTTTCCGCGGTGGCGGACCCATCCCTCTCCGATCAGCTTGCCCTTGTCGGCACGCCCGACGAAGCTCGTCTTCAGTTCAAGGGTAACTTGCGGCGTACCGGGCACCTCATGCGTGAGCCTTACCGCATGACCGCACAATCCGTCGAGCATAGCAGACAGAAAGCCGCCAAAGATGCGTCCACCGCGATTGACGAAGGCGTCGCCAGCCTCGAAGGAAGCGCGGATGTAGCCCCGCGCAGGATCCTTTTCGAGCACCTTCTTGCCGAGCGTGACGGCTGCGGGCGATTCCCAATCCGGATCGAGCGCGGGATTGTCTGCCGCTTCGCTCATGCGCATTTCTCCTTTTGCTCATCCGCCGGGGCCACCCACCGGACATTCAGGAGGTCGGATTGGGGAACGGCGGCACGAATGTTTTCTTGAAGCGCTCCTTGCAGGCCGCATGTTCCGCCGAGAGGAGTTCGTATCCCTCTGCGGTGCATGCCTTGTCCGCGCGATACTCGGCAACACCGTTGTTGGTGCAGCCGCGGAGGTCGGGGTCCCACAGGAAGACGCAAACCATCGGGATGTATCGTTCCTCGCAAGGAAGTTCGCTGATGTACTTTTTTTCCTCCGCGGAGCGCCGTCCCCACCAGGCTGCTGTGGCTTGAGGGTTCCCGTCCTTGTCGGAATCGATGCATTCTGGAACGCCCTGCGCCTGCGCCTCGCCCGCAAGCGAAAGACCGGCGACCGCCAAGCCGAGAGCCAGACAGAACTGGACAAGAGTTTTCATGATGCGTCCTCCCACGCTAGCCCCCAACTAGTAATTATTCTTTACGAGATTGACAGGTTTCGATCAATCCGCAAGGGGCCCGCATGGAGAATTACGCCGGTCCCGCCGAAAAGAGCGGGACCGGCGATATGCGATCGTTCAGGCGCTTGCGGCCGCGGAAGGACGAGACTTCATCCGCTCGAACCAGGCGCCGATATTCTTCAGTTCGGGATTGAGCGGCTGCCCGACGGCGGCGCCGAAATCGAGAAAGCCGAACAACAGGATATCGGCGAGCGTCATCCGTTTGCCGGCCAGATAGTCTTTTCCAGCCATCAGCTTGTCGAACCAGGCGAGCTTGTCCTGAGCGATCGCCTTGAGGCCGTCGGCCGCCTCGGGAAGGCAACGCATCCGGTCCTTGAACATCGGAAGTCCTTCGGAAAAACGGAAACCGTTCGCCAGCGGCTCACAGACGTTCAGGTCGACGCGGCGCGTCCACATGCGTGTCTCGGCGCGTTCCTCCGGCGTCGTGCCGATCAGCGACCCGCCTGGAAACTTTTCGTCCAGATACTCGCAAATCGCGGTGATTTCGGAGAGATAGCTGCCGTCGTCGAGTTCAAGCGCAGGTGACTGGCCCGCCGGATTCTTTGCGAGGTAGGGTTCTTTCCGATTTTCGGCCTGCATGATGTCGATCTCGACGAAGGGAAGCTCGATGCCCTTCTCGCTCATGAACATTTTCACGACGCGGGGATTTGGGCCGATCGAATTGTAGAGTTTCATTGTGGTGTCTCCCTGTGATCCGGTGTCTTCACATTGCCGGTATGGCTTCATGATTAGCCGAATGTGTTGGGATGCGCCACTTTCCACGTCTTTTTCCGCCTTGGCGATCGTGCGCCGCATGTTTATCTAGGCACAACCCGGCGGCAGATCGGGTATAGGGAGGCGGCATGAGCGCACGGCATGAGGCGGCAGGACGAGACGAGCCGGGTGGAAAGTTTTTTTACGGCTGGCTCATTGTCGCGGCGGTGATGGTCGTCATGACCGTCACGGCGGGCCTCGGCTTTTACAATCTGTCCGTCTACCTGAAGGCCTTCATAGCCGAGCGGGGCTTCTCCGTCTCGGCGACATCCGGTGCAACAGCCTGCTTCTTCGTGGCCTCCGGTTTTACCGGCCTCGTTGTCGCCGCGCTCATTGACAGGTACGACCCACGCTGGGTCATCACGAGCGGAGCGATCCTGAGTGCTATTGCCACGTTCGGCGCCGGATATGTCACGGAACTCTGGCAACTCTATGCTTTTTACGTGCTCTTCGGCATCGGGTATGCGGGTGCCGCGCTCATTCCCGGCACTACGCTCGTCGCCAGATGGTTCGTACGCAGACGGTCGATCGCGCTCTCCATCGCGTCGACTGGCCTTTCGCTCGGTGGTATTCTGCTGACGCCCGTGTCCGCAAGCATGATCGAACATTTGGGAATCGAAGGCGCGACACCGTGGCTTGCTGCGGGCTTCCTGCTCGGCGTGATCCCTGTTTCTTGGATACTGATCCGCCCCTCTCCGCAAGCCATGGGACTCGGTCCGGACGGAGATCCTGTTCTGCGCGACGAGAATGGTGCACCGCTGGCTGCCGACGGAATTGACTTCGACAGCGCGACCCGAAGCCGCTTTTTCGTCTTCACGACTTCGGCTTTTATCTTTGCAATGATGGCGCAGGTCGGCGTCATCGCACATCTGTTCCGCCTCGTCTCGACGCGCAGTGGAAGCAACGACGCTGCGGCGCTCGCCGTTGCGACCATGGCGATGGCAAGCATTGTCGGGAGGCTTCTGGGCGGCTGGGGCCTCACCTACATGTCGTCGCGGCATTTCGTATTCGGGCTCACGCTGGTCCAAGGCCTGGCGCTCGCGCTCTATGCGTCGGTGGAAAGTCCCCAGGCTCTGCTCGCGACGACCGTTCTGTTCGGTGTGACGGTGGGTAACCTCCTCATGATGCAACCGCTTTTGCTTGCAGAGGCTTTCGGGCTCAAGGCCTATGGCCGCATCTTCTCTTTCAATCAGCTGTTCATGACGCTTGGCGTGGCGACGGGCCCCGCGGCCATCGGGTTCCTCTACGAATGGTTGGGCGGCTACGACGTCGCCTTTCTTGTGATGGCGGCGGCCTCCTGCCTTGCGTTTTTCCTAACTCTGGCGGCCGGGCCGGTGGATGCCCTGCTGCGGGCGCGCCGGAGCGCACAAACATAATGCCCGGTAAAGCGTGGCTCTGGAAAATCTGCTTGGGTGCTTTGGCCGAAAGGGCTATCTAGGTCCCATTGAGCCATTCAACGAACTGTCTGTCGGAGCCCTGAAAAATGGATGCTGGCCCGGAGCCAGAAAGCCCGCGCGCCCCAGCTCGCGGCCCGATCTTCTACGGCTGGTATATCGTTGGCACGGTCTTCGTCATCCATACCGTGTCCTGCGGATTGATTTTCTACAATCTGTCGATCTTCCTGAAGGCTTTCGTCGCGGAGGCGGGATTCTCCGTATCCGCGACATCGAACGCGACCGCTCTCTTCTTCATTTCATCCGGCTTCGCGGGGCTGGCCGTAGGCTGGCTGCTTGATCGGTATGACCCTCGCTGGATTGTGACCTTCGGCGCGTTTCTCTCGGCCGGCGTCCTCGCAACCGCAGGTCACGTCGGTGAGCTGTGGCAGCTATATGGCTTCTACGCGCTGTTTGGGATCGGCAATGCCGCCGTCGCCGTCATCCCGGGAATGACAATCGTTGCGCGCTGGTTCACAAGGCAGAGGTCGAAGGCGATTGCCTATGCATCAACCGGACTTTCGCTAGGCGGCATCGTCTTTACGCCGCTCTCCGCGACACTGGTCGAAAGATATGGTCTCGGTGCAGCCACGTACTGGCTGGCGATGGTTCTCGTGCTGGGCGTCGTGCCGATCGCGCTGATCATGCTGCGCAGGAGCCCCGAGGCAATCGGTCTCGCACCGGACGGCGACCCGCCGCAGCGCAAGGCGGACGGGAGCATCATGCCGCCTGACGGTGTCGCGTTCGAGGATGCGATCCGCAGCCGCTTCTTTGTTCTCTGCACAACCGCCTTCGTCTTTTCCATGATGGCGCAGGTCGGCTCTCTGGCGCATCAGTTTCGCCTTGTCGCGACGCGCACCGGCGACGATCACGTCGCCGCCCTCGCCGTTTCGATCATGGCAGCCTCAAGCATCGCCGGACGCCTCATCGGCGGTTCACTCCTCTCACGCATCGCATCGAAGCATTATCTCTATGCGATCTATGTGCTGCAGGGCGTTTCCTTCTGCGCTTTCGCCTTTGCCGAGGGTGTGGTGGCGCTCTTCATCGTCTCCGCGATGTTCGGAGCGACGGTCGGCAACATGCAGATGATGCAGCCGCTGATCATGGCCGAAGCATTTGGATTGAAGGCCTACGCGCGGATTCTTTCAGTGGCGCAAATGATTACGACCTGCGCGAACGCTGCAGGCCCTGCCCTGCTTGGCTTCCTTTACATGACAGCGGGAGGCTATCAGACGGCCTATCTCGCGATCACCGTGTCGTCGGTTCTGGGGTTTGCGAGCCTCTATGCCGCGGGGCCGGTCAGGGCGCTGATCGACGCGCAGGAGAAAGAGCTACGTCCCTGAAATGGCTCATGGATTTCATGCTGCACCGCCGCTAGACTGCGCCCCACCCTCACTTATCCCCTACGGACTGTCATGAAACTGCCATCGAACTTTTACAAACCGCTCGCGATCGGCGCTCCGGACCCCTATCGGGAACTCCCCGTGGCGCTCGAACGGATGATCCACTTTTTCCCCGGTCACAATGAAAAGGTCCGTGCGCGGGTCGGCGACATGATTCCGCAGGTTGACGTCCTCCTCGGCAACCTCGAGGACGCGATCCCGGCCGACCAGAAGGAGACCGCGCGCAAGGGCGTGATCGAGGTCGGCAAGGCGCATGACTTCGGTTCGACGGGGTTCTGGGTGCGGATCAACCCCCTCAACAGCCCGTGGATGCTCGATGATGTGATGCAGCTCGTGGCGGAGATCGGCGACAAGCTTGACGTCATCATGCTGCCCAAGGTGGAAGGCGCCTGGGACATCCATTATCTCGACCAGCTTCTCGCCCAGCTCGAGGCAAGGCACGGGCTCAAGAAGCCGCTCCTCATCCACGCGATTCTCGAAACGGCGCAGGGCGTGAAGAACGTCGAGGAGATCGCTTCGGCCTCGCCGCGCATGCACGGAATGAGTCTCGGACCCGCAGACCTCGCAGCTTCGCGCAAGATGAAGACGACCCGCGTCGGCGGCGGTCACCCCTTCTACCGCGTGCTCGAAGACCCCAGGGAAGACGGCGGCCCGCGCGTCGCCGCGCAGCAGGACCTCTGGCACTACACCTTCGCGAAGATGGTGGATGCCTGTGTCGCAAACGACATCAGGCCCTTCTACGGCCCCTTCGGCGACATTCAGGACCTGGATGCCTGCGAGCAGCAGTTCCGCAATGCATTCCTGATGGGCTGCGTGGGTGCCTGGTCGCTGCACCCGAACCAGATCGCAATTGCCAAGCGCGTCTTCAGTCCCGATGCGGACGAAGTGATCTTCGCCAGGAAAATCCTCGATGCGATGCCGGACGGTACCGGCGTCGCCATGATCGACGGCAAAATGCAGGACGACGCCACCTGGAAACAGGCAAAGGTGATCGTGGACCTGGCGAGGAAGGTCGCGGAAAAGGATCCCGACCTCGCCAGAGCCTACGGCTTCTAAGCTGCCTCAGGACAACGTCGCGAGCGCGGCGGGGTTGAACGCCATGAGTTTGTCGAACGCGCCCTGATGCACCTTCTGCGCCCATGCCGGGTCCACAAGAAGCGCGCGGCCGACGCCGACGAGATCGAACTCGCCCTTCTCCAGCCTGTCCAGAAGCTCGTCGATGCCCGTCGCCTCCGAGCTCTCGCCGCCGAAGGAGGCGATGAACTCGCCCGACAGGCTGACGCTGCCAACCGTGATGCTGGGCTTGCCGGTGAGCTTCTTCGTCCAGCCCGCGAGGTTGAGGTCTGATCCCTCGAACTCGGGCTCCCAGAAACGGCGCTGCGAGCAATGGAAGGCGTCGACGCCCGCGTCGGACAGCGGCTTCAGGAAGGCCGCGAGTTCGTCCGGCGTCGTGGCGAGCTTCGCCGTGTAGTCCTGCTGTTTCCACTGCGAGAAGCGAAGGATCAGCGGGAAATCCTTGCCGGCCTCACGGCGGATCGCCTCGATGATTTCAACGGCAAAACGCGTACGCGCGACAAGGTCGCCGCCATATTCGTCCTCGCGCTGGTTGGTGCCTTCCCAGAAGAACTGGTCGATGAGATAGCCATGCGCGCCGTGGACCTCGACGCCGTCGAAACCGCATTCACGGGCATCTGCCGCCGCGCGCCCGAAAGCCTCGATCGTGTCCTTGATCTCCTTCTTCGTCATCGGCTCGGAGCGCTTCTTGCCCGGCGCCACGAGGCCCGAGGGGCCGTGGCTCGGCAGGCCGGAATTGGTTGCCTTCTCGGGGTTGCGCGTCATCCCCACATGCCAGATCTGCGGCATGATCTTGCCACCAACGGCATGCACCTCCTCGACCACGCGCTTCCAGCCGTTGAGCGCATCTTCGCCCCAGAATTGCGGCACGTTCGGATCGCCCGTCGCGACTGGCGAGTTGACCGTTGTCCCCTCGGTGATGATGAGGCCGCATTCAGCTTCGGCGCGACGGCGATAATAGGCAGCGACTTCCGGGCCGGGAACGCCACCCGGCGATTTCGAACGCGTCATGGGTGCCATGACGACGCGATTGGGCAACTCGAGCCCGTTGAGTATAAAGGGCTCGAACAAGGGGGCCACGGAACGGCTCATGGATTTTTCCTCGAGTGGGTGA
>JAGUWA010000057.1 GCA_020062605.1 Parvibaculum sp.
ATGGCCTTCGGCGGCGGATGCGTCCGCCCGGTTTTCCTCGATCGCGGCCTCGAACTCGTTGAGCGCGCCCATGAGACGGATAAGCGCCGGGCGGTCTTGCGGCCGCGCGCGGCGCAACGCGACCGCACCCCTGTCAGAAGCGTTCATCGCCCTGCTCGCGCACGGGATCGGGAAAATCGCGGTAGAGAGCGAACTGGATGTTCTGGACGAGCGAATTCACCGCATAGTGATCGCTCTCGATGGGATCGGCACGCGTCGCCACCCAGTCGAAGGCACTGTCGAGCTGGGTGAGGTCCGCCACCTCGATCATGAAATGGAATTCGCCGAGATGGGCGGGCGCAAGGCCGAGCTTCTTGCGCATGAGCCGCCAGCCCTCGATGACGCCCTCCGCCTCGAGCCGGTCCATATATTTCGTGAAGGCATCCACGAAATCCATGTCGCGCACGCCGGGCTTCAGGTTGAACCAGCCGTGATAGATGTCCATGACGTTTTCCCAGATAAAGGACGGGCGGCGCTCATGTGAACACCGCCCGCACATTTCGTCCAGCGAGCGGTGCGGGTCAGCTCCTGGCGAGCGTCTTCGCACCGAGAACCGACAGGCCGACCAGAACCATCTCGACGACGATCGACTGCATGACACCCTCGGGCGCCCCTTCGAGGACGACACCGAGAACACGGCCGATGACCGCGAGGCCGTAAAGCACCGCAACGCCCCACATCCATTGGGCACGGCCCGCGAAAAGCGCGAGCAGCGAGGCAAGCCCGCCCGCCAGGAAGAGCGCGCCGAGATCGGCCCGCAGCGAATTCACGCCCATCGGCGAGAGCGCGCCGAGGCCGAGCATCTCGCCGAGTTGAACGGGCTGGGCAAACGCCATCAACCCCATCGCCAATGAAAAAAGCCCCACCAGGGCAACACCTATACGGCCCAGCCAGATCATGTTCCCTCATCCCTTTTTTATTCCCGTCCGAAAGAAAACGGGCGGCGCCCATGTGAGCACCGCCCGATTGCTTCGTCCAGCCTGACGGCGATCACAGGTTCTTGACGATCTCCTCGACCATCTTCTTTGCGTCGCCGAAGAGCATCATGGTGTTGTCGCGGAAGAAGAGTTCGTTCTCGACGCCCGCATAGCCCGAACCCATGCCGCGCTTCACGAAGAGCACCGTCTTCGCCTTTTCGACATCGAGCACCGGCATGCCGAAGATCGGGCTCGCCGGGTCGGTCTTGGCCGACGGGTTCGTGACGTCGTTCGCGCCGATGACGAAGGCCACGTCCGCCTGCGCGAACTGGCTGTTGATGTCTTCCAGTTCGAAAACCTCGTCGTAAGGCACGTTCGCTTCCGCAAGCAGCACGTTCATGTGGCCGGGCATGCGGCCCGCGACCGGATGAATGGCGTAGGACACCTTCACGCCTTCTTCCTTGAGGATGTCGGCCATTTCGCGAAGCGTGTGCTGCGCCTGCGCCACCGCCATGCCATAGCCCGGCACGATGATGACGGAGCCGGCATTCTTCATGATGAAGGCCGCATCGTCCGCCGACCCCTGCTTCACCGGACGCGTCTCGACGGCGCCGCCCGCGGCAGCCGACGTGTCGGCACCGAAACCGCCAAGGATGACGCTGATGAAGGAGCGGTTCATGGCGCGGCACATGATGTAGCTGAGGATCGCGCCCGAGGAGCCGACCAGCGCGCCGGTGACGATGAGCGCGAGGTTGCCGAGCGTGAAGCCGATGCCGGCCGCCGCCCACCCCGAATAGGAGTTCAGCATCGACACGACCACCGGCATGTCGGCGCCACCGATCGGAATGATGATGAGAAAGCCGATGATGAAGGAAAGCAGCGTGATCGCGAGGAAGAGCTCGATCGTCTGGTTCGCGGGGTCCATCACGATCCAGGCGATGCCGCCGACGATGGCAAGCGCCAGCGCCGCGTTGATGACGTGACGGCCCGGCAGCATGATCGGCGCGCCGGACATGTTGCCATTGAGCTTCGCGAAGGCGATCACCGAACCCGAGAAGGTGATCGCGCCGATGGCGACGCCGATACCCATTTCGATGAGGTTCGCGCCATGGATCGCGTGGAACGAGCCGATGCCATAGGCTTCAGGCGCGAGGAAGGCGGACCACGCAACGAAGACCGCAGCAAGGCCGACCAGCGAGTGGAAGGCCGCGACGAGCTGCGGCATCTGCGTCATGGCGATGCGGCGGGCGATGATCGCGCCGATGCCGCCGCCGATGACGAGCCCAGCCACGATGAGGCCCCAGGTGAGCGTGTTCTGCGCCTGCAGCAGAGCGAGCGTCGTCACGATGGCGATGGTCATGCCGACCATGCCGAAGGTGTTGCCCTGGCGCGAGGTTTCGGGCGACGAGAGCCCGCGAAGCGCGAGAATGAAAAGCACCGCCGAAACGAGATAGAGCAGTGCCGCTATATTGGCTGACATATCCTGTTTCCCCTCAGCGCTGCTTTTTCTTGTACATGGCGAGCATTCGCTGCGTGACCAGGAAGCCGCCGAAGATGTTGACGGCGGCAAGGATCACCGCGACGAAGCCGAAGCCCTTGGACATCCAGCCCGTTTCGCCCGCCTGGGCGAGATCGAGGCCGACCGCGATGAGCGCGCCGACGATGATGACCGAGGAGATGGCGTTGGTAACCGACATCAGCGGCGTGTGCAGCGCGGGCGTCACGCTCCACACCACGTAGTAACCGACAAAGATCGCGAGTACGAAGATCGCGAGCCGGAAAATGAAGGGATCGATAGCGGCCGCTTCCATCAGTTGCCTCCTTCGCGGAGCGACGGATGCACCACCTGACCGTCTTTCGTCAGGCAGGTACCCGTGATGATTTCGTCTTCCCAGTTGATCGCGAGGGCTTTCGTTTCCTTGTCGATCAGGGGCGTGATGAAGTTGAGCAGGTTTTTCGCATAGAGCGAGGACGCATCGACCGAGAGCTGGGCAGCGACATTGACGTCACCCATCAGCAGGACGCCGTGCTTGCGTACGCGCTTGCCGGGTTCGGAGAGCGGGCAGTTGCCGCCGCGTTCCACCGCGAGATCGACAAGGATCGATCCCGGCTTCATGGTCTTCACCATTTCCTCGCTCACGAGTTCCGGTGCCGGGCGGCCCGGAATGAGCGCGGTGGTGATGACAATATCCTGCTTCTTGATGTGCTCGGCGACGAGTGCGGCCTGGGCGCGCTTGTACTCGTCCGACATCTCCTTCGCGTAGCCGCCGGCCGCGTCGCCGCTCTCTTCCGATTCGACCATCACGAAAGTACCGCCAAGGCTTTCGACCTGCTCCTTGGTGGCGGAGCGAACGTCCGTCGCGGAAACGATGGCGCCGAGGCGCTTCGCCGTCGCGATCGCCTGCAGCCCCGCCACGCCGACACCCATGATGAACACGCGGGCAGGCGCGATGGTGCCCGCCGCCGTCATCATCATCGGCATGGCGCGGGTGAAGGCGGCAGCCGCATTGATGACCGCCTTGTAGCCCGCGAGGTTGGACTGCGAGGACAGCACGTCCATGGACTGCGCGCGGGAGATGCGCGGCATGAATTCCATGGCGAAGGCATTGACGCCCGCAGCGGCGTATTTCTGGAGACGCGGCTTGTCGTCCCACGGGTTGAGGATCGCCGCGAGCATGGCACCGCGCTTCATCATGCCGATCTCCTCGTCGGAAGGCGCACGCACCTTGAAGACGATGTCGGCATCCTTGAGCGCATCCGCCGGGCTCTGCGCGATGGTCGCGCCGGCATCCGCATAGAGCTGATCGGCGATGGAGGCATGCTCCCCCGCCCCCGTCTCGACAATGACCTCAAGGCCGAGCGCGGTGAGCTTCTTCACCGTTTCCGGTGAGGCCGCCACACGGGTTTCGCCTTCAAGCCGTTCTTTGGGGATCGCAAGTTTCATGGAACGTCGCCTGTTCTCCGGGCGTCCGCAAGGATCGCGGCCACCGAATGAGAATGAGAATTATTCGAATATGCTGCGTTAGCGACTGATTTCAAGCAAAAACCTGTCGCAAACCCTACGAAGCGCGCGAGACGCCTTACAGAAGGAAGAACGCCATCAGGATGAGGGCGAGCACGATAAGGCCCGAGCCCCACTTCGTTCCGGAGATGAAGCTGTCATAGGTCGTGAGATGCTCCCGGGAGTCCATCTCTTCGCCCCAGCCTTCCTGAAAACCAGCCATGTTACCTCGCCCGCTTTTGTGCCGCTCGTTAAGCTCGATTTGAGCGAGCCGGACTATAGCAAACGAACCGCCCGCGGCAAGCGCCGAGGCCCCGGTCCTTCGGCTAAATACCTACAGCCGCTGTGCAATTCCGTTCAACACGGCGTGAGGTCCGCATGCCCTCATCCCTGATTCTCGAAGGGTGACGGGAGCGGCCCTTTCGCAATCTTGCGAGACGGCGCCGAATGGTCCCAGTCGGCGAGAAGCGCGCGCAGTGCCGCCACGAAGGCGAGTGGCTGGTCGAGCATGACATGGTGGCGCGCCTGCGGGATCTCGATGACGGGCGCGGCCCGCCCCAGCAGATTGAACATGTATTCGCCGATCTCCGCCGGCAGCAGGACGGAGAACTCGCCGCGCATGATGGCGATACGGCAGCGCGTGGCGGCGAGACGGGCGCCCATATCGCCGATGTCGAAACGTTGCCAGATGGCCGGATCGAACTTCCAGGTCCAGCCCTCGCCGCCCTCGGGGTTCGGCACCTGCTTCAGCGAGTGCCGCGCGATGTAGTCGACGATGTAGCGATTCTCGCAAGGCTGCGGCGGCGCGAGACGGAAGCGCCCCATCGCCGCTTCGAGCGTCGGATAGATGCGATGCGGCCGGAACTCGCGGTTGGGCGGCCCGCCCGGCCTGTCGGGCGGATTGACCGGGCTGTCCACGATGACCGTGCCGGCAAGGCGCTCGCCATAGAGAGCGCCGGTCAGGATGGTGATGAAGCCGCCGAAGGAATGGCCGACGATGATCGGCGGCTCCTCGCAGTCGAAAAAGCCCGCATCCTCGCAAACCGCGATCTGCTCTTCGGCGAAGGTTTCGATCGTGTAGCGCTCGCGCCAGCCGCTGTCGCCCATGCCCGAGACGTCGATCGCGGCGACGGAATATTCGCGCGCAAGGAAAGGCGCGACGAAGGACCACCAGCGTGCATGCGCGCCATTGCCGTGGACAAGAAGAAGACCTGGCTTTGACGGGTCGCCCCAGCGCAGGTAGTGAACTTTCGTTCCCTCGACCTCGACGAAACGGCTTTCCGGTTCGACGGCGACGGCCCGCGAAAACCAGCCGGGGGGCGAGATGACGGCGGGGCCTTCCTCGTCGCCGGGCGCGAGCGGAAAGTCGCTCATTTGGACGGCCTCTCCCCGAGCGCCTTGAAGACGCCGGTGCCCGACATGATGGTGCGCTCGCCGCACCAGATGCGCCCCTTCACGGTGAAGAAGTCATCCTCCGAGCCGACGACCTCGCCCGTGCCCTCGACCCATTCGCCGATCTTCGCGCCGGACAGGAAGTCCGTCATCAGGCGCACCGTCACCCAGTAGCGGTGCACCGACATGGTGATCGCATGGCCGAAGGCCATGTCGGCGAATGCCATCAGCATGCCGCCATGGCAATTCCCCATGCCGTTCGTGTGATGCTCCTGCACGAGAAAGGCGCGTGTGTAGCGACCGTCTCCATCGATGCGCTCGTAGAGCGGGCCGATCTGGCGGCCGAACCCCTGGAACCAGTTCAGCGTCTGGTAGCCTTCGGGCAGCGCGATCGTGTTTTCTTCGAGAAGATCGTCGGTCATGAGCGGGCCTCAAGCAGGCGGGGAAAGAATGAGCCGCTCACGCAGCGAGCGGGACGCCCGCCTTCTTTAGCGCGGCCTTCTGGCGCTTGTCGAGTTCGGCGGCGTCGAAGGCCTCGATGGTCTCATTGAACAGGGCATGGAAATTGAGCTCCGCCTCGAGATGAAGGAAGACGGAGCCCAGGCCAATGGCGGCGCGGTCCATGAAGACGAACTCGCGAGGCGGCGTCACGGGGCCAAGCTCGCGCAGGCGTTTGTGGACGCCGAAAGCTTCCTTGCGGCCATATTCGCCGGGGCCGATCCCGTCCGCGACGGAACGCACGCGGTTGTCGAGAAGCGGCGCATAGATGAACCGCGCCCAGACATTCAGCACGTCGATCAACTCGGCAGAGAGATTGCGGAAACCCCAGTTTTCATATGCCGCCGCGGCGCGGTCACGGTCGTCCACCTCCAGCGCACGGTAAAGTTCCACCACGCCTGCGACGAAAGCCGGCGGAAAAATGCGGATGCAGCCATAATCGAGCAGGTTGATTCCGAAGTCTTCCCGCACTGAATAATTGCCGAGATGCGGATCGCCGTGAATGACACCGTAACGGCTGAAGGGCATCCACCAGGCGGCGAACATCGCCTCCGCTATGCGGTTACGCTCCTCCAGCGAATGGTCTCGGAAGGAAAGCAGCGGCGCACCATCGAGCCAACTCATCGTGAGGAGCCGCTTCGTCGTCAGCTCCTCCACAACGTCCGGCACGGCGATGCGCGGATCGTCCGAGAAGATGTCCGCATAGAGCCGCATATGTGCGGCCTCGCGCAGATAATCGAGTTCTTCGCGCAGGCGCTCCCCGATCTCCGCATAGATTTCACGCGTGTCGATGGCAGGATCCATGCGCCGGTGGATCGAGAAGATGAGCCCAAGCTGATTGAGGTCCGCATCGACGGCCGACTGCATGTCGGGATATTGCAGTTTCACCGCGAGCGGCGCGCCGTCGAGCGACGTCGCCCGGTGAACTTGTCCAAGCGAAGCGGCGGCAGCGGCATCGCGCTCGAAGCTGCCGAACCGGCTTTCCCAGCCCGCACCGAGTTCTGCCCGCATGCGCCG
>JAGUWA010000203.1 GCA_020062605.1 Parvibaculum sp.
AATCGACTTGAACGTGCTCGGGCTTAGGGACGGCCAGCGCGCGCTCGACCTCGGTTGCGGCGCGGGACGGCATGTCCATGCCATGTACTACCACGCGCAGTGCCATGTGGTTGGGCTCGACCTCGGCTTCGAGGACGTGCGCCGGACGCGCGACGGCTTCGGCTCCTGTCCCGACATGGACCCGGAGACGAAGCGTTCCTTCTCGCTGACCGTGGGCAACGCGCTCTCGCTCCCCTTCCCGGATGCAAGCTTCGACAAGGTGCTGTGTTCGGAAGTGCTGGAGCACATTCCCGACTACAAGCAGGCGGTTGCCGAGATCGACCGCATCCTGAAGCCGGGCGGCACCTTCGCCGTCAGTGTGCCCCGTTTCTGGCCGGAACGGGTCTGCTGGGCGCTTTCGGACGACTATCACAACGAACCGGGCGGCCATGTGCGTATCTTCCGCGAAAGCGAATTGAAGGGCGCGGTCCAGGATCGCGGTCTCTCCTTCTTCCACAAGCATTTCGCGCACGGGCTTCATTCGCCATACTGGTGGCTCAAATGCGCCGTCGGCGTGAAACGCGAGGATGTGAAAATCGTCAATCTCTACAAGCGTTTCCTCGAGTGGGATATCCTTCAAGGGCCGTGGCTGACGCGCGCGCTCGAAAAAATTGCGGGTCCGCTGATGGGCAAGAGCGTCGTTCTCTACTTCACCAAGGGAGCGGCGTGAACGCATGACGCATCTTACCTGGGGCGACCGGCCGCCTGAAAATTTCTTCGACGGTTCCTGCGCGCGCATTCTCGAACTGCAGCGCGATAATGGCGCGATCCCCTGGTATGACGGCGGCGTGATCGACCCGTGGAACCACACGGAAGCTGCGATGGGGCTGACCGTGCTCGGCGAAATCGGCCATGCGCGTCGCGCCTTTCAATATCTTGCCGACACGCAACTCAAGGACGGCTCCTGGTGGGGCCAGCTCGGCGCGGCGGTCCCCTTCGACGAGGAGGAGCAGCGCTTTACCGGCGACGAGGCCGATGCCGGCCATCCCGTTCGCGACACAAATTTCGCCGCCTATATCGCGACCGGCGCCTGGCACCATTATCTCGTGACGCGCGACCGCAAATGGCTCGGCGAAATCTGGCCGCATGTCGAGGCGGCGATGGGCTTCGTGCTCGCGCATCAGAGCAGCCATGGCGACATCCGCTGGGCCGCGAACGATCCGCATACGCCCGAAGACGATGCGCTCATTACCGGCTCCTCATCAATCTACAAAAGCATCGAATGCGCCGCGCACATTGCGCGCGAGCTCGGGCACCCCTCGCGCGACTGGATGGTGGCGCGCGCGCGGCTTGGCGAGGCACTGCGCGACAAGCCGCATCGCTTCGACCGGACATGGGAACCCAAGGACCGCTACTCGATGGACTGGTACTACCCGGTCCTCGCGGGCGTAGTGACCGGCGAGGCGGCGCGCAAACGCCTCGCCTGGAAATGGGACATTTTCGTTGCCGAGGGCAAGGGCTGCCGTTGCGTGATGGACCAGCCCTGGGTGACGGTCGCCGAAAGCGCGGAACTCACTATGGCGCTCCTCGTCGCCGGCCAGCGCAAACAGGCAGAGGCCATGCTCTCCTGGCAGCATCAATGGCGTGCCGATTGCGGCGCTTACTGGATGGGCTATCAGTTCGCCGACGAAGTCGCATGGCCGGCCGAAAAGCCCGCATGGACGGCCGCCGCCGTGATCCTCGCGACCGATGCGATCACCGGCATGACGCCCGCCGCGCATCTCTTCGCCGAACGCACGCTAGCCGAGGCGGCGGAGTAGTCTCAGGCTCTTCACTGCCTTCTCTTCCGCGAAGAGATTGGACGCGAGCGCCATCTTGTAGATTTCGTAAGGCGGGCGGCCGCCATCCTTCGGGTCCGGAAAGACGTCGTGGATCGCCAGAATGCCGCCCGGCATGACGCGCGGCGCCCAGAGACGGTAGTCGGTGAGGGCCGGTTCCATGCCGTGACCGCCATCGATGAAGACCATGGCGAGCGGCGTCGCCCAGCCTTTCGACACAACCTCAGACGGCGCGACGAGCGGCACCACCGTATCTTCGAGCCTCGCCATGCGCAGGGTCCGGCGGAAGAGCGGAAACGTATTGAGCCGGTCCGTCTCCGCGTCGTAGAGCGCCTCGTCGTGATGCTCCCAGCCCTTCTGGTTTTCTTCCGAGCCATAGTGATGGTCGAGCGCGTAGAGGACGGCGCCGTTCCGCTGGCAGGCGACGCCGATATAGACGGTCGACTTGCCGCAATAGGAGCCGATTTCAAGCACGGGGCCCCTGCGCGACGCCTCGAGCGCCGCGTCGTGCAACGCCCGGCCCTCTTCCCGGTCCATGAAGCCCTTGATGCTCTCGATATCGATTGGAAGGTCCACCGCGCGCCTCTCGCCAGGAAATGAGCCGTTTCCCTCGCATGTCCGGGGCGAGACGGCAAGCGGGTTAACGCCCTCTCAACCAATGGGAAACGAATGGCGGGGATAATGGCGGCTTGCCGAACCCCGGAGCCCCCGATGAGCGACGCCGCACGCAAGGTTGAACAGGACGAGTATGAGACCATAAGGGAGGCTGTCTGCGCGACACCGCGTGGCCGCTGGTTCCTTGAGGAATATGCCCGCCGCAACCGCAGCAGCGACACGGACGAGGTGATTTCGACAATCGGCAGGCTCTACGACCTCGCACGGAAAACGGCGGCGGATGCCCGCTTCGGCTTCCTCTATCACGACATGCAGCAGATGCGCCGGGCAATGGACGAAACGCGACAGGCGATTGCCGCCGTGAAGCCCGGCGACCGGCACAATCGCGCGGAGACGGAACCGGATGACCTGGCCGCCGTCGCAGAAGCCGCCGAACGCGCGGCAGGCGACATCGCGAAGGCCGCGGAGAGATTGCAGGAGATCGGCGAGACGCTGCGCGCCGCGGGCGCCGATGCCGATCTCTGCGACGAAATCGAACACCATGCGACCGGCATTTTCATGGCCTCGGCCTATCACGAGATGACAGGCAAGCGCATCGCCCTCATCGTCGAGGCGCTTGGCGAAATGGAAAACCATATCGCCCGAGTGATAGCCCGTTGGGAAGAAGAAGCGGCGAAAGCCTGACCTCGCGCCGTCAGCTGCCCGTTTCGTGATTGATGCAGCCGACGCTCCACTGGGACACGCCATCCACGATCCGGTGACCGAGCCGCGTGACCGAGAGCGGCGCGACCTCGATGCGGAGCGCCGTGCCGAGATCGATGTCGAGCGCAAGGGCGATGGCCGCGCGTATGACATTTGCGTGCGCAATGGAGACCAGGGTGTGCCCGGCGTAGTGATCGGTCAGCCGCTGCACCCCCTCATAGACACGCGTTGCAAGATCGAAAAAGGTCTCGCCCTCGGGCGGCTGTATATCGACCGGGTTCGACCAGTCGAGTGTCCGGTTCGCGGCGAAGACGTCGTTGAAGCTGCGCCCTTGCCAGAGCCCGTAATTCTGGTCGTTGAAGGCGGCAACGGCGATGGGATCGACGCCATCCTTGAGCGCAAGAGCGGTCGCCCGCGCACGGACGAGCGGCGAGGACAGCCAGACGGCGGTCGCAGGCAGGCGCCGCGAAATGGCGTTGGCGTGCGAGGGATCGACGGGTTCGGGCGCGACGTCGATCTGACCGTAGTAGCGGTTCTCCTGCCCCTGCACCGGCGCATGACGTATCCATATCCACTCCGTGCGCGTGCCGCTCATAGCCAGCCGCGATACTTGAAAAACACGTAGGGCAGGATCGCGAACACCACCATGAGGCCGAGCGATAGGGGATAGCCGTAGGTCCAGGAAAGCTCCGGCATGAACTCGAAATTCATGCCGTAGATGCTGGCAATAAGCGTCGGCGGCAGGAACACGACCGCAGCAACGGAGAAAATCTTGATGATGCTCGTCTGCTCGTTGTTGATGAGCCCGAGCGTCGCATCGAGCGTGAAGCTGATATTGTTGGCGAGAAAACTTGCGTGGTCGCTGAGCGAAGAAATGTCGCCGGCGATGGTCTTGAAACCGCGCTCCATCGCCTTGGGCAATCTCTCTTCGCTGGGCCGCGCAACGAAGCTGACGAGACGGCCGAAACTGACGAGGCTTTCACGCGCCTGCGATGTAAGCGCATAACCGCGCCCGATGCGGGACAGAATGATATTGTAGTCTCTCTTGGGCCGCACCTCATGGGCAAACACTTCCCGGGAAAGCGTGTCGATGTCGCCCTGCACGCGCTCCAGAATGTCGGCAACACGATCGACGATCGCATCGAGGAGCCCGGCAAGCACTTCTTCTCCCGTAGCGCAGGGCATCACATGGCGCTGGCTCTGCGCTGCATAGAGCTTGAACGGCGTCGGCTCGGCGTAGCGCAATGTCACGAGCCTGTGCCCCGCCAGGACGAAGGTGACGGGCACGCTAACCGGGTTCGGCGTGTCGGCTTGCGTGATCATCATTGCCGTCATGTAGAGCGCGTTTTCCTCATGATAGAGGCGGCTCGACATCTCGATTTCCTGCATATCCTCCTCGGTCGGCACATCGAGCCCGAGCGCTTCGTCGAGAAAGGCCAGGTCGCTATCGGAGGGGGAAACCACGTCGACCCAGACGGTGCCATCGGGTATGAGACCGCCCGTGGCGATCCCTGCGGGCTTCAGCATCCCGTTCGAGGGAACATAGGCTGTTATCATCGAATCTGCCGCTTCCGCTGGTTTAATGCGGCGATGATGCCTGCACGGCGCGTGCGGGACAATCCGTTCCGGCGCGGGATGCGGCAATTCATTCCGAGCTAATTCCTTGACATTTCGGGAGAAAAGCCTCATGTCACACGCAATCGTTCGCGTGTGCGCGCTTTGCGCTGCCCCTTGGCACCGCCTGACCCCCGGACGATTCGACCCCTTCCCGATTCCAAGCGCGTTGGAACGCGGCAAGACCCCGCGTTAAAGCGCCGGCCATTGTGGCCGGGCGCACGACGTTTGACTTGAAAGATCAAGAGTAGAATGACGACAGTAACTTTCGCGGATCTCGGCATTGCCGAACCGCTTTGCCGCACCCTTGCGGACCAGAACTACATCCACCCCACCCCCATTCAGGCCCAGTCCATTCCGGCCCTTCTCGAAGGCCGCGACCTGCTCGGCCTCGCCCAGACAGGCACGGGCAAGACGGCCGCCTTCGCTCTGCCGATCCTGCAGAAGCTGACGGCCGACCGCGCGAGGCCCGGTCCGAAGGAAGCCCGCGCTGTCATTCTCGCGCCGACGCGCGAACTCGCGATGCAGATATCCAAGAGCTTCGAGACCTACGGCAAAGGCGCCAGGCTGCGCCAGGCCGTGGTCTTCGGTGGCGTGAACCAGTTCCGTCAGGTGCGGGCCATGTCGGGCGGCGTGGACATTCTTGTCGCGACGCCGGGCCGCCTGCTCGACCTGATGAACCAGAAGCACGTCAATCTCGGCCGCACCTCCATTCTGGTGCTGGACGAAGCCGACCGCATGCTCGACATGGGCTTTGTGCGCGACGTGCGCAAAATTATCGCCGCCATGCCGAAGCAGCGTCACTCGCTTCTCTTCTCGGCGACCATGCCCAAATCGATCGAGCACCTTGCGGACGAAATCCTGAACGATCCGGTTCGCGTGGAAGTGACCCCGGAAGTCGTGACGGTCGACCGTATCGACCAGCGCGTGATGCATGTGGACGGAAAGCGCAAGCGCGAACTTCTCGCGAAGCTGCTCGAGGATGCCGATCTGTCGCGTGTGATCGTCTTCACGCGCACCAAACATTGTGCGAACCGCGTGAGCGAACAGCTCGAGAAGTCAGGCGTGCCGTCGGAAGCGATCCACGGCAACAAGTCGCAGGGCGCCCGTCAGCGCGCACTCGACAATTTCCGTAATGGAAAGGCGCGGATCCTCGTGGCGACGGACATTGCCGCGCGCGGCATCGACGTGACGGGCATCACGCACGTCATCAACTACGAACTGCCGAACGAACCGGAAAGCTATGTTCACCGCATCGGCCGCACGGCCCGCGCTGGCAAGAGCGGCATTGCCCTCTCCTTCTGCGATTCCGCCGAACGCGCTCACCTGAAGAGCATCGAAAGGCTGACCAAGCGCGCCCTCACGCCCGTCGATACGACGGAGTGGCTCGGCGAGCAGATCGTCGTTCCGGCAGGCGAGCCCGTCGCGCCAAAGCGGAATGGCCGCGGTGGC
>JAGUWA010000027.1 GCA_020062605.1 Parvibaculum sp.
CTTTCCGCCGACGGTTATGCCGGGGTCTTCGCCCGCACCGGACGTTTGCTGATCTAGAGATTCCGTTCTCTGGAATGGGGTGCTTGCGCGCCCCTTTTGCCACTGAATGGAGTTTGTTCCGATGCTTCCGAAAGTTCTTCCCGGTCTCGCGCAGCTCATGCGCAGACGGACAATTGCAATCCTTGGCGCCGCGCTGCTTTCGCAACTCTGCGGTGCTGTCCTCGCCAATGCAGACGGTTACCGGCTCACCGTTTCGACCGCGAAGGTCGAGATCGGCGGACGCACCGTCGAAAAGATGACCATCAATGGCGGCATTCCGGGACCGACACTGCATCTCCGCGAGGGCGAGGACGCTACGATCACCGTCACGAACGACACGGATGAAAGAACCTCCGTGCATTGGCATGGGCTGATGCTGCCGGGAATGATGGACGGAGTGCCGGGCTTCAACGGCTTTATGGGCATCGAGCCTGGCGCTTCCTATACCTACACCTTCCGCATCAGGCAGAGCGGTACCTACTGGTATCACAGTCATTCCGGCACGCAGGATCAGACGGTACTCGGTGCGATCGTCATTGATCCGGCGAAGCCCGCCACTTCCGGCGCGGATCGCGACTATGTTGTCCTCCTCGGCGACGCCACGCCGGAAGACTCCGATCGCGTGTTGCGCAACCTGAAGGCCGATTCCGGCTACTATAACTACAACAAGCGCACGCTGATCGACTTCTTCGGCGACGCCGGCGAGCAAGGTCTCGGCACCACGCTGAAGGATCGTCTCGACTGGGGCGCGATGCGCATGGATCCGACCGATCTCGCGGACGTCACCGGCTACTCCTTCCTCGTCAACGGAAAGGCGCCGGACCGGAACGAGACTTTCCTCTTCAGGAAGGGCGAGCGCGTGCGCCTGCGCCTGATCAACGGTTCTGCGATGACGCTGTTCGATGTCCGGATACCGGGTTTGAAGATGACGGTGGTCGCGGCCGACGGCAACGATGTCGATCCGGTGCCCGTCGACGAGATTCGCATGGGCGTGGCCGAGCGGTACGACGTCGTCGTCGAGCCGGAGAAAGACATGCCGTACACGCTCTTCGCAGAGGCGATCGACCGCATGGGGTACGCGCGCGCGACGCTGGCAACAGCCGATGGGCAGGAAGGGCCGATCCCGGAAAGAAGACCACGTGCGCTGCTCAGCATGGCCGACATGGGAATGGCGCATGACGGTGGCGACATGGCGAGCATGGACCACAGCACAATGGATCAGAGCACCATGGATCACAGCACCATGGACCACAGCGCTATGGGACATGCGGCCGCGAACGGGCGCGCGGAGGGGGAAGAGGCCGGACCCCGGCCGGTCGGCTGGGCCTCTGGGTTCCCGCCGGAGGCGAAGGTGCTGGCCTACAGCGATCTGCGCTCGCCGCGCATGCGCGAAGACAACAGCGAACCGGTCCGCACCATCGAGATGCGGCTCACCGGCAACATGGAACGCTACGTCTGGACGCTGAACGGCGCGAAGTTTGGCGACGCGCGCCCCATCCGCGTTCGCTATGGCGAGCGCGTTCGCATCGCATTTACGAACGAAACCATGATGGCTCATCCGATGCATCTGCATGGCATGTTCTTCGAACTTGAAAATGGCGCAGGCATGCGGCGTCCGTTGAAGGACACGGTTATCGTGCCGCCCGGACAATCCGTGTCCGTCGTTCTGACGGCGCGCGAGACAGGGTCATGGCCGCTCCACTGCCACCTGCTTTACCATATGGCGTCAGGCATGATGACGGCGTTCGTTGTCGAACCTCCGGACACGGCCGAAAGCGACGTCACGCCCGACGGAGCCGTATTGCCGCTCGGTCTCACGCAGAACGGCGCGGCGCATGCCGGACATGGAGGCATGTGATGAAAGGGGCATGCGGACTTGCTTTCATCCTCGCCGTCGGCATCGCATCGGCATCGCATGCACGGGAACCGGTACCCGACGATCATGGCTCCGATCTCTTCAACATGATCAAGGTGGAGGTCGATTATGCCGACGCGCATGATGGCCTGTGGAACTGGAACCTCGATGGCTGGGTGGGCGGCGACGCCGAACGCCTCTGGATCAGGTCGGAAGGCGAGGTTGCCGATGGCGACTTCGAGAAGGCGGAAGCCCAGCTCTTCTACGGACGAAACATTCACCCGTTCTGGGATGCGCTGATCGGCATCCGTCGAGATTTCAGGCCGGACAGCGAAACCTATCTGGCCGCCGGCGTTGTCGGTCTCGCTCCTTACTTTTTCGAGACGGAAGCGACGGGCTTTCTGTCGACGGAGGGAGACTTCTCGGCGCGCTTCGAGCAGGGCATTGAACTCCCCGTGACCCAGAGATTGATTGCCGAACCTCATGCCGAACTCAACGTCTTCGCGCAGGACGTACCGGAACGCGGCATCGGTGCGGGCTTCAGCAGCATCGAGGCAGGCCTTCAGCTTCGATACGAGATCGTCCGGAAGTTCGCACCCTATGTCGACCTTGTCTGGGAGCGCGATCTCGGCGAGACGGCATCGATCGCGAGGGCGAACGGGGAAGATGTCGAGGCCACGACCCTGCGTTTCGGGGTCCGGGTGTGGTTCTGACGATGCGTCTCGCATGGCGCTCCAGGGATGGATGGCCTGTGCCTCCTGTACCGGAAACCTGATCCGACTCAGATTCCAAATTTCCGGACGAATTATCAATTTTTATGGACGGGGTGGTTACGCGTTTCCGCCCCGCTTCCTGCATCCTTTCCGCGACGAACCGCCGCAGGCGCGAGCCGAAGAGCGGATATGGGGAGGAGGAGAATTCCATGGATTTGGTGCAAGAGCCGGGGAGTATTCCAGACAAGTCCGAAATCAGGCCCTGCTTCGATCCGCAGAGCGGAACGCTGGACCGGAAGGTCTTCGCCGACCAGGCGCTTTGCGATCTGGAGATGCACAACATTTTCGCGCGCGCCTGGAACTTCATGTGCCACGAAAGCCATATTCCGAATCCGGGCGACTATTTCATCAATTATATCGGCGAGGACCAGGTCATCGTCGTCCGGGACAAGCAGGGCGAGGTGCAGGTGCTCCTCAACCTGCCGCCATCGCGGCAACGCGCTTTGCCGTGCCGAGCAGGGCAATGCCAAATCGTTCGTCTGCTCCCATCACGGCTGGAACTAGACCTGAACGGCGACCTGATCGGCGTACCTGGCCTGTCGTCCTACTACCGAAAGGACTTCGACAAGTCGCAATGGGGACTCGCCAAGGCGGCACAGGTCGATCACTCCCACGGTTTCTACTTCGCGACGCTCGATCCCGAAGCGCCGCCGCTTCACGACTATCTGGGAGAGGTCGGCCGCATCGGCCTGGGGCTGCTCGTGGCCAACGGCCCGGTCGAGGCCGTGGACGGCATCCAGAAGAACGTCATCGACTGCAACTGGAAGATCGCCGTCGACAATCTCTTCGACTGGTATCACGTGCAGTACAGCCATGCGTCGGCAGGCATTGCGGGCTTCATGGACCTCGCGGCAATCCTGCATCCGGACAAGCCCGTGGTGCCGCCACGCCCCAGCGCCGCGCGGGAACTGCTCGGCCCCACCGGCGTGCGCCGCATGGGGCATCCCAACATCTTCCCGAACCTCTGGGTCTCGACGAACGGAACGCAGCTCTCGCTGCGCCTGCCGCGCGGACCTTTCGCGACGGAAATCCGGTGGTTCTCCTTCCTGCCCAAGGGTTTGCCCGAGGAGATGAGGAAGCAGCAGATTGCCTTCAACGCGCATCTCTTCGGTCCGGCCGGCATGCTCGAGCAGGATGACGGCGAAAACTGGAGCCAGAGCACGCGCGCCTCGCGCGGCGCATGGGATTTGCCGATGCCTTCCCTTATCGCGGCCCGGCGGACATCTTCCGCGAGCATGCGCGCCTTTCCGGTTTCGAAAACGGGGGTACGCGAGCGTTCGACATATCAGCTCTCTCCGATGTGAGCGACGCGGACTACGAAGTGCTCGCGCCGATCCAGTGGCCGGTGAAGGCATCGGGCGGCACACCGCGTCTGTTCGGCGA
>JAGUWA010000290.1 GCA_020062605.1 Parvibaculum sp.
CCCCCCCAGGGGGGGGGGGGGGGGGAAATCATATCTGCGGAGTGGAACTCCGCAATCTAAATTTGCTTAGGGGACCTAATTTTTTTGCGCTGCGGGCGCACCTGCGGCATTTGCCTCGGGTGCCTCAGGGGCCGCCGGCGCTGCAGCAGGTTCAGAGGCAGCAGGTGCTTCCGACGCCGGGACACTGTTTTCCTGGGATTTGTCCGGCGTTTGGGACTCGGGGGGCATGCTCTCGCCGAATTCGAAGATGCGACGCAGGAACCCCGGGGCAATGGCGGAAAGCGGGTTCACCACCACGGAGGGATCGTCCGCCTGGCCGCGCACGCTATAGGTGATCGCGAAGATGCCCTCGCCTTCGCGGCCGACAATGAGCGGCCCGAGCAGCGGCACCTTCCCGAGGAAAGAGTTGATCGTGTAGGCAGGAACCAGCGTCCCTTCCATGTCGATCCTGTCGGTGGCGCGGTCGATCTGACCGTCCATCGTGAGGCCGATGGCGGGACCGGACATCCGCCCATCCTTCAGATGAATGCGGTTCTTCGTCATCACGAACGGCATTTCAAGTCCGACGAACAAAATGCCGTCACCCCGTAGTGTGTCGCCAATGCCGGTCAGCGACCCCAGGGTAAGGATGTTCGCAAGCACGGGCGCGTCCACGATCCGGAAATCGTCGACCGTCAGCGTACCGCGCAACGGCGAACCCACGGTACCGTCATCGTAGACGCCTACTACGTTCAGCTTGCCGCCGCGGATGCTTCGCGTGAAATCGAGCGCGCGGAAGACGGTGCCTGCGTCGCTCGATACCATCCTCAGGCGGCGCGCACCTTTTTCATCCGGCCCCACCTGCAAGCTGAGCGTATCTCCGCCCAACGGCGTTGCCGAGACATCCATCGACCAGAGATCGCCGTCTATCTGCACCATGTCCACGCGGACGTCGTTGAAGCTCGTGCCGTGGTTACCGATGGCCGTGCCGATGTCGGCGCGGACGGCCGTACGGCGAAGCGGGTCGGCAACGGGCACATCCTCGAGCAGAGGCACGTCTTCGGCGCGATCTTGCTCCGGCTTTTCGTCGCCGCTGCCAGAGAACAGACTGCCGAGAACGCCACGCGCGTCGAAACGCGGCCCCCGAAGCACCATTTCAAGCGCCGCATTCTCCGCGGGCCCGGCTGTAAAGCTGAAATCATTATCGGGGCCGAGCCGGACGGAAGGAAAGTTGGCGGCGACAAGCCGGCCACCATTGCCGACGGTAAACGTACCCTCGACCGCAATTCCTTCACCTGACAGGGAAAAATTGCTCAAGCGGTAGCCGCCATCCTCCTGAAGGAAAACGTCGAAGCCTGTCGTTGCCGCAACGCCCGGTTCCTTTCGCCATGCTGCGTCATCAAGCTTTGCCACGGCCGCCGTGAGGTCGGCCTTTACCGAGGCGCGGTCCACATTGCGTCCATTGCCCATGATGGTCGCATCGACCTGCACGGGTCCCGAAACGAATTGACCGAGCTCAAGACCAACGGCCGAGCGCGCCGCATCGTCCACCTCGCCGCGCAGGCGATAGACCGATCCGGGCGTTACATCGCGCCGGAAATCTTCCTTCCATTCCAGGTCCACGCGAGCGGCTTCGTTGAGAACGACCGGACCTTTCGCGGTGAGGCTCGTCCGGCTGACCGTCAGGTCAAGCGTGCCGCCGGTGAGCGACAGGTTTTCGCGGATTTTCGGAATGGAAGCGTTTTCGATATGCGCCTTGCCCGAAAAGTCCACCTGCTCCATCTGCACACTTTTGATCAGCGGCAGGGAAATGTTCGCTTCGAGTGTGCCCGTTCCTCCAACCGTCGAGGGGTCGATACCGAAATCGCCGACGAAATGGAGCGGCTCGTTGTCAAGAACGCCAAGTACATCGGACGTGGCGCCTGCCGCCTTGAATACGATATGCCCCAGCGCTCCCTTCCGGCTCAGTTCGTCATCATAGAAATGACCTTCACTGATCGTGACGTCCCCCATGTTCTCCTGGCGGATGACAGCCGAGGATATCCATGCGTCGAAGCGATTGCCGTGCACCAGCCCGCGAGCCTGAAGGTCATCCATAGGCGGCAGCTCGCCGAGATAGTGCATGGTCTGACCGCTTGTCGCGAACTCGAGGCGAAGCGCATCTTTCGGCAGAGGAATGTGATCGGCAGCGTCCTGGATCATTCCGCCCGCCAGGTCGATGTCGAAGGAGCCGCTGTCGACATTCCCGCCGGACAGGTTCTTGCCCACCCACTCTCTCGCGCCCTTCGCCACCGGCACGGGCCAGATCGCCTTTAATGCCTCAAGAGGCATGGGTTCGAGGGTGCCTTTGACCTTCACGGCGGGCGAGCGCTCGGCATCGGCGAGCGAGCCCGACAGCCGGATGCCGCCCCCACCGCTGCCGATGAAGAGTTCCTCGATATCCGCCTTGAGCGCATCGAAATCGATGTCTGCCTTCAGCGTCGCCTTTTCGAGATCGACGGGTCCGGCGAAGAAGCCCGGCACCTCCGTATGAAACCGGTCGACGGCAAGGTCGACGCGGGCCGAAGAAATATCGAGCCCTTTTCCGGTACGGTAGTCCACGGTGCCGCCAAGCGACGCCTCATGCTGGCCCGCCTTCACGACAAGCTTTTCGAGCTTGATGCGTTGCAGGAGGCCGTCGATCGTGACATCGCCCTCGGCCGCCTCCAGCGGGATTACCGTTTCCCAGGGCGCGGGGAGGTTTATGTTGCCCGAACCTGCACGGAGCGAGAGGCGCCCCGATCGAAGGGCGCCATCCCTGCCGATGCGCAGTTCGCCGGTGGCGAAGAGAGGGGCATCGAAAACCGCATAGTCGGAGAGCGAAGGCGCGGTGCGCGCAAGGGCTGCCGGAACGAGATCGGCGATGCTCGCCTCGATGTTGGCCTCATCGGCCCCGGCGGGCAAAACGCCATTCATATCGAGCGTGGCCATCGTGTCACCGATGGCGAATGTCGCATGAAGCACCCCTGCAAGCCCGCCGTCGCCCTTGAAGATGACCACGCTCGCGTCCGGCGCATCGAAGGTGACGCCATTGACCTCATCCACGAAGCGAAGCCTGGCGTCGCGTATGCCGAGGCGCGAGAGATAGCCGAGCGGCGAGGAAAGATCGCCCTCTGAAACCAGCGCCTCAAGCATCGGCCCGACCACAGCTGGTGTTTCAAGGTCCGGCTCGTCGGCGTCCGTTTTAGCGAGCGCCAGCGTGACGCCGGTACCGTGGCGGCGCAGGACGGTTGCCCGCACGCCAAAAAGGTCAATCGCCTTCGGCGCCAGTGTGCCGCGCAGGAGGGCCGGCATGCTCAAGTCAAAGGCGAGTTGCGGCACCCGCGCGACCTGGTTGCCGTCCGCACCGACGAGACGGACATCGCGCAGCCGGAGCGAGAGTTCGCGATCTTCCGCCGACCAGATGAGGACCGTGTCCTCTATATCCAGTTCGCCGCCCTGGAGCGCCGGGTTCGCGGCGTCCTCGATCATCTGGTTCAAGAGGGAGAGAGAGACCGGGCCCGACGAGAGCTGCCACGCCAAAACGGCAAGAAGCGTGGCCGTCACGGCCACGGCGACACCAATCACTTCCAATAAAATCTTGCTACTTCGACGGATCAAGAAAGGCTGTTGCTCCTCTCGCTTGCCGCGCTATGGAAATCGCACAATTGAGGCGAAAGCGAGTCACTGTGGTTTTATCCCCTCCCCCCGGCGAAGTCTGCATATTTGCCGCGGCGGGCCGCCATTTCGAGGCTCAGGCTTAACGCGCTGGCCAGCGGAAAGACGAACGACCATATTGGGCCGCCGCGAGAGAAGGCGGCACGTTGACCGAACTCAAGGAGGCATGAACATGGCGAAGGCAGCGACCCCGCAGGGTGCAAAGGGCACGAAGGCGAAAGCAGCCGGCGCCGGACTGCCCGAGCCGGGCAGCAAGGCCCCCACCTTCTCGCTGCCCGCCGATGACGGCTCGACGGTTTCCTTGAAGTCGCTCGCGGGAAAAAAGACCGTTCTCTACTTCTACCCGAAGGACGACACGCCCGGCTGCACGACCGAGGCCATTGCCTTCAGCGCGCTCAGGAAGAAGTTCGAGGCGGCGGGCACGGCGGTGCTCGGCGTGTCCAAGGACACTGTCGAGAAGCACTGCAAATTCCGCGACAAACACAAGCTGACGGTCCGCCTGCTTTCCGACGAGGAAGGCAAGATACTCGAAGCCTATGGCGTCTGGGCGGAGAAGAGCCTCTACGGACGGAAGTTCATGGGCATCAACCGTACCACCTTCCTCATCGACGAAAAGGGTGTGGTGCGGAAGGTCTGGCCGAAGGTGAAGGTGGCGGGCCATGCCGAGGAAGTTCTCGCCGCGGCCAAAGAGATCTGACGCCGCATGACAGGCAAGCAATCCCTCGCGGTGGCGGCGCGCGACGTTCTGCTCTGTGGCGATGCGCGCGGGAAGGCGGCCCTCGCGCGCGAGGTCGCGGCAAACTGGCGGGCGGG
>JAGUWA010000361.1 GCA_020062605.1 Parvibaculum sp.
AAGGCCAGGCGGAACGGGCTCGACGAAAGATTGCTGGGACCCCGCCCGAAGCACCGCAAGCAGCACAGAACGCTCTTCCTCTCCGACATTCATCTGGGTACGCCGGGCTGCAAGGCCGAGCTCCTGCTCGACTTCCTGCGCCACAACGATGCCGAGACCTTCTACCTCGTCGGCGACATCATCGACGGCTGGCGCATCAAGCGCTCCTGGTACTGGAACGCGGCGCATAACGCGGTGATGCAGGAACTGCTGCGCAAGGCGCGCAAGGGCGCGACCATCATCTATGTGCCCGGCAACCACGACGAGGCACTGCGCGACTATACCGGCCTCAACTTCGGCGGCGTCGACGTGATCGGCGAAGCGATCCACGAAACGGCGGACGGACGGCAATTCCTCGTCATCCATGGCGACCAGTTCGACAGCGTCGTGAAATACGCCAAGTGGCTCGCCCATCTCGGCGACCGCGCCTACGGGATCGCGCTCGCGCTCAACAACTGGCTGCACGAAATCCGCCGCTTCTTCGGCCTGTCCTACTGGTCGCTCTCGGCCTACCTGAAAAACCGGGTGAAGAACGCGGTCGAATATATTTCGAGCTACGAACATGCCGTCGCCCGCTCCGCCCGCGAGCGCGGCGTGGACGGCGTGATCTGCGGCCATATCCACCATGCGGAAATCCGCGACTTCGACGGCGTGCTCTACTGCAACGACGGCGACTGGGTGGAAAGCTGCACGGCGCTCTCCGAGGACGAAACGGGCGCGCTTACCCTCATCACCTGGCAGACCTTCTCCTGGGACACGGAACTCGCGAATGGCGAGACGGAACCCGCGGACGAAGACGACATGCCCCAAACGGTGCCCACGGCTGCCTGACATGCCCCATACATCGGAACCTCTTCCCTCCACGCCCCGCAAGAAGCGCCGCGTGGCAAGGCTTCTCGGACGCCTGCGCGGGCGCCCGCTGCCGCGCGATGTCGGCCGCTTCTGCGAGACGCTCCGTATCGTGATCGTTTCCGACGCCGCGCCGCCGCAGGTGAATGGCGTGGTGCGCACGCTGCAGCAGCTCACCCGGAACCTGACCTCGCTCGGCCATGAGGTGACCTTCATCACGCCCGAGCTTTTCACCACCGTGCCGATGCCGAGCTATCCCGAAATCAGGCTCGCGCTCTTTCCCGGCCGCAAGGTCGCGCGGCTGATCAAGGAAGCGAACCCGAACGCGATCCACATTGCGACGGAAGGGCCGCTGGGCATGGCGGCGCGCCGCTTCTGCATCGCCAAGAACATTCCCTTTTCCACATCGTTCCACACGCGCTTCGCCGAATATCTCAACGCGCGCACCGGCATCCCGCTGTCATGGGGCTATGCGTTTCTCCGGCGCTTCCATGCGAAATCGACGGCGCTGATGGTGGCGACGCCTTCGCTTCAGGCGGAACTGCGGGAACGCGGCTTCGGCGAGCCGGTGATCTGGTCGCGCGGCGTCGACACGGAACTCTACAAGCCCCGGCCCGATCTCGCGGACCAGCACCCGATGGGGCTCGCGCGCCCGGTCTGGCTCAATGTCGGGCGCGTGGCGGTCGAAAAGAACATCGAGGCTTTCCTCGAACTCGACCTGCCGGGCACCAAGATGGTGGTGGGCGACGGGCCGCGCCTCGACTACCTGAAGAAAAAATTTCCCGAGACGCATTTCGCCGGGCCGCTCTTCGGCGAGGAACTGGCGGAGGCTTACGCGGCGGCGGATGTCTTCGTGTTTCCGAGCAGGACCGACACGTTCGGCCTCGTGCTGATCGAGGCGATGGCAGCGGGAACGCCGGTCGCGGGCTATCCGGTACAGGGGCCGGGCGACGTGCTCGCCTTCACAGCCGATGGCGCGAAGGCCGGTGCGCTGGACGAAGACCTGAAGACCGCCTGCATGGCGGCGCTTAAGCTGAACCGCGAGGACGCGCGGGCCTATGCGATGATTTTCGCCTGGGATGCCTGCGCGAAGCAGTTCATTTCGAACCTCGCGCTGGAAGAGATGCCGGTGGAGGAAGAAGTGACGGTTGCACAGGTGGTTGCGACAACCTGAAGCCGTGCCACCCACCCTCCCCGAGGGGAGGGTGGGTGGAAAGACATTGCGCCTTTCCTCAATCCATTCCTGTCGTGAGCCCGTCCATGCTCACCATGTTCTTTTCGCGCCAGTAATCCGCGATGCCGTCCTCGCCCTTCGCTTCCGCCCAGCGGACAAGCGACGGACGTTCTTGCCTGTAGTCGTGGAGCGGCACGCCGAAGCCGCAGGAAGTCTGCACGAGGTCGATCTCATGGATGACGATCTGGCGTGCGCCCGCGGGCTCCTCTCCATCGAAGGCGGAGGCGAGGTAGCGCGCATATTCTTCCGTGCCCTTGCGGGCGGCGCGGCCACGGCCATAGAGGCGCAGGATCATGGGCGGCCCTTCGAAGGCGCAGAACATGATGGTGAGGCGGCCATCGGCGAGGAGATGCGCCGCCGTCTCGTTGCCGCTGCCGGTGAGATTCAGGAACACGACTTCGTTGTCGCCGGTGATGCGAAAGCCGCCGAGCCCCTTGGGCGAGAGGTTGATGCGGCTGTCGGCCGTCGCCGAGGCCGTGAAGAAGATGTGCTGGCGCCCGATGAAATCCTTCAACTCGGGCGTCAGGGCCGGAAATTGCTTCGCCATGATCTTCTCCTCTTCTCAGTCGCCCTCGGCGAGCGCGCGGGAATTCGTGTCGGGGATGGTGGAATAATAGGCGAGCGCCGCGACGAGAACGAGCGCGAGCGCGCCGAAGGTGGCGCGGTAGCCGAGTTCCGGCGCGACGCCTGCGCGGCTCAACTGGCCGATCAGCGCGCCGGTGAGTCCCTGCAGCACGAAGACGCCGGCCATGTTGCCGAAATTGAGCAGCGTGATGCCGCGCCCCGCAAGCCTGTCTGGAAAGATGAGGCGGCCATGCGCCAGCAGCAGCGGCGTATAGCCTGCATTGAGACCGAAGATGACGAAAAGCAGGGTGACAAGCCAGAGCGGCGGCGCCTCCAGAATGCCGAGCAGGGCGAGGATCGAGGCCGAGAGCATGGCGCCCGCCAGGATCGGCTTCTTGATGCTGCCGAGGAGGCGCTCGCCATAGCCCCAGACGAGAAGACCGACGATCTGGCCGCCCGTGATGCCGAGAAGAACATTGCCGCGCGCCGTGAGATCGAGCCCGTGAATATCGGCGAGATAGGGCGAGGCCCAGAGCGTCTGCACGGCGGCGAAGGAGGCATAGCCGCAGGAGATCATGACGAAGAGCGGCCAGACGCTGCGCTTGCGCATGACTTCGGCGATGCCGGCAAGGCTCTGCGCCAGTGTCTCGGTGGAACGGTGCGGATGCGCATGGCCGGGCGGCACGTCGCGCGCGATGAGCCCCATGGCGATGG
>JAGUWA010000382.1 GCA_020062605.1 Parvibaculum sp.
CGAGCACGGAAGAGGTGTCCGCGGCCTTGAAGCTCTGCCATGCGGCGGGCGAGGGCGTGGTACCGTGGGGCGGGAAGACGGGGCTCGTCGAGGGCGGCGAGGCGGATGGGCATATCGCGCTGTCGCTCGAACGGATGAACAAGATCGAGGAGATCGATACGCTGGGCGGCACGATCAGCGTGCAGGCGGGCTGCGTGCTGCAGACGGTGTGCGAGGCGGCGGAGGCCAAGGGGCTCATCTTCCCGCTCGATCTCGGCGCGCGCGGCTCGGCGACCATCGGCGGCAATATCTCGACCAATGCGGGCGGCAACCGCGTGATCCGCTACGGGATGACGCGCGACATGGTGCTGGGGCTCGAGGCGGTGCTGGCGGACGGCACGGTGATGACCTCCATGAACAAGCTCATCAAGAACAATGCGGGCTATGACCTCAAGCACATGTTCATCGGCTCGGAAGGCACGCTCGGCGTCGTGACGCGGGCGGTGCTTCGCGTCTGGCCGAAGCCGAAGTCGCAGGACACGGGCTTCGTCGCGGTGGAAAGTTTCGAACAGCTGCCGAAATTCCTGCGCCACATGGAGCGCGCGCTTGGCGGCACGCTCTCGGCCTTCGAGGTGATGTGGGAGGATTTCTACAAGCTGGTGACGAGCGAACCGGCGAAGGGCAGGCCCGTGATCGCGCATGGCCATCCCTATTATGTGCTGGTCGAATCCATGGGCGGCGACCAGGAGGCCGATAGCGCGCGCTTCGAGGCGGCGATGATGGAAGCGCTGGACGCGGGCGAGATTTCCGATGCGGTCATCGCGAAGAGCCAGGCGGAGCGCGATGCGATGTGGGCGCTCAGGGACGATGTGGGGCAGGTGGTGCACACCTATCCGATGTTCACCTTCGATGTGAGCCTCAAGATCGCGGATATGGAGAGCTATATCGCCGAGGTGAAGAAGGGCCTTGCCGCGAAATGGCCCGAGAGCTCGCTGATGGTATTCGGGCATCTGGGCGACGGGAACCTGCATGTGATCCCCGGGCGCTTTCCCGACGCGAACAAGGACACAAGACGCGGCGTGGAGGCCATCGTCTATGGCGAATTGCGCAAGCGTAACGGCTCCGTCTCGGCGGAGCACGGGATCGGCCTCGAAAAGCGGCCTTATCTCGGCTGGTCGCGCTCACCGGAGGAAGTGGCGCTGATGCAGCTCCTCAAGCGGACGCTCGATCCGAAGAACATTCTCAATCCCGGCAAGGTACTGGAACCGGTTCCACAGGCGAAGGCGGCGGAATAGACCTGTCTCACGGACCTGCTCTCCCCGAAAATCGTCATGGCCCGGCTTGTCCGGGCCCACGCCTTGGCTTGGTTAGCAAAAGGAAGACGTGGATGACCCGGACAAGCCGGGTCATGACGAAATTGTTGAATTTTGAAGATGCGGCTTTGCCCCTCCCGTTTGCAGCCGAGGGGTGGGACGTGGCAGACTGACCGGAACGACGAATCCGGTTTTCAAGAATGACGAGGAAGGCGGTCCCCATGTCGGTAGCGGAGGATTTCAGCGGCGTTTCAGTGCGCGATCAGGTTTCGGAAGCCGAATGGCAGGTACGCGTGGACCTCGCCGCGACCTACCGGCTTGTGGCGCATTATGGCTGGAGCGACCTCATCTATACGCATATCTCGGCGCGCGTGCCGGGGCCCGAGCACCATTTCCTCATCAATCCCTATGGCATGAGCTTCGACGAGATTACCGCGTCGAGCCTGGTGAAGATCGATCTCGACGGCAAGATCGTCATGCCGACGGACTATGCCGTGAACCCGGCGGGCTTCACCATCCACAGCGCGGTGCATATGTCGGTGCCGGACGCGAATGCGGTGATCCATACGCATTCGGATGACGGCGTTGCCGTGTCGGCGCAGGCCAACGGGCTGTTGCCGCTGTCGCAGACGGCGATGATCGTGCTCGAAGACCTCGCCTATCACGACTATGAGGGCATTGCGCTCGAACATGACGAGCGCGAGCGCCTGGTGCGCGATCTCGGCAACAAGCACTGCATGATCCTGCGCAATCACGGGCTGCTGACGGCGGGCGCGACCTGCGCCGACGCCTTCCTGCGCCTCTATTTCCTGGAGCGGGCCTGCACCATGCAGGTGCGCGCGCTTTCCGGCGGCGTGAAACTCACCATGCCGAACCAGGGCGTGCCGGAGAAGACGGCCGACCAGGGCATGTTCCACAAGAAGCACGGCATCGGCAATCTTGCCTGGCCGGCGCTTCTGCGCACGCTCGACCGGATCGATCCATCCTATCGCGATTGATCGTGCCTGCCGGCGCCTCGTGCGCTCCAACGCCATTCCAATCCGGATGCGGGCTTTCGTCCGGTCTTGCATCTCTCACGCATTGAAAGAGGTCCGTCCATGGTGAAGTTCGGTGTGGGGCAGCCGGCGCGGCGCGTCGAGGATGTCCGGCTTGTGTCGGGAAAAGGACGCTATACGGACGATATTTCGCTGCCGGGCCAGGCCTATGCGGTGATGGTGCGCAGTCCGCATGCGCATGCGCGGATTGCCGGGATCGATGCCGAAGATGCCAGGGCGGCGCCGGGCGTCATCGCGATCTATACGGGGCGCGATGCCGAGGAAGCAGGGCTCGGCACCGTTTACTCGCCCGCCGCCGACATGCTGAAGAACAAGGACGGGACGCCGATCTTCAAGACGACGCGCTGGCTGATTGCGCGGGATCGGGTGCGCCATGTGGGTGACCTCGTGGCGATGGTCGTGGCCGAGACGCCAGCTCAGGCGCGCGACGCGGCCGACCTCGTGATGGTGGACTACGAGGACCTGCCCGCCGTCGCCGATACGGCCGGTGCGATTGCGGCCGGCGCGCCCGTGATCTGGGAGGAGAACGGCTCGAACCTCGCTTACGACTGGGACATCGGCGATGCGGAGAAGACCGAAGCGGCGATGAAGGCGGCGCATCATGTGACGAAGGTCAAGCTCGTCAACAACCGTATCGTCGTGAACGCGATGGAGCCGCGCGCGGCGCTCGGGAATTACGAAGCGGATCGCGACCATTACACGCTCTATACCGGCAGCCAGGGCGTGCATTCGATGCGCAACTACATTGCCCAGTACTCGCTCAAAATTCCGGTCGAGAAGCTGCGCGTGGTGACGGAAGACGTGGGCGGCGGCTTCGGCATGAAGACCTTCGTCTATCCCGAATATCCGCTGGTGCTGTTCGCATCGAAGATGCTGGGGCGGCCGGTGAAATGGACGGCGGACCGCTCGGAGAGCTTCCTGAGCGATACGCAGGGCCGCGACCATGTGACGGAAGCAGCGGTGGCGCTGGACAAGGACGGCAAGATACTCGCCGTGCAGGTTTCGACCATCGCCAATCTCGGCGCCTATCAGAGCCAGTTCGGACCCTTCATTCCGTCGCTTGCGCCGCGCGGCATGCATGTCGGCGTCTACATGGTGCCGGCGATGCACAACCGCGTACGCGCGGTCTATACGAACACCGTGCCCGTGGACGCCTATCGCGGCGCGGGGCGGCCCGAAGCTTCCTATGTCATCGAGCGGCTGATGGAGAAAGCGGCGCATGAGATGAACCTCGCACCGGATGAAATTCGCCGCCGCAACTTCGTACCGGCGAGCGCGATGCCGCTCAACGCGGCGCCGTCGCTTCCCTTCGACTCGGGCGATTTCGAGCGCAATCTCGACGATGCGATGGAAAAGGCGGATGTGGCGGGCTTCGTGGCGCGGCGCGCGGAGGCGGCCGGCCAAGGCAAACTGCTCGGGCTCGGCTACAGCTATTACGTGGAGCGCACGGCGGCGGGCATGACCGATTATGCGCGCATCGCGGTCGACGGGAAGGACGGCATCGTGCATGTCTGGACCGGACAGCAGACGAACGGGCAGGGCCATGAGACGGCGTGGACGCAGCTCATCTCGTCGCGGCTCGGGCTCGATGCGGAAAAGATCAAGGTGCATCTCGGCGACTCGGACGTGCTGCCGGGCGGCGCGGGCACGGGCGGATCGAAGGCCGTCTATATGGTTTCGGGCGCGATTTCGGACGCTGGCGACAAGCTGATCGACAAGGGCCGCGAGATCGCGGCGAACGAACTCGAAGCGGCGAAGGCCGACATCGAGTATCGCGGCGCGGACGGTGAGGCCGTGTTCGCAGTGGCCGGCACCGACAAGACGATCGACCTGTTTGCGGTGGCACGGCTCGCAGAGGGCCAGGCCGATCTTGGCGAGCTTGCGGGCGACGGCGAATATTCGCAGAAGGGCAACACGTTTCCGAACGGGGCGCATATCTGCGAGGTCGAGATCGACGCCGAGACCGGCGTCTATCGCATCACGCGCTTCACGGCGGTGGACGATTTCGGGCAGATACTCAATCCGATGCTCGTGGCGGGGCAGGTGCATGGCGGCATCGTGCAGGGACTCGGCCAGGCGATGGGCGAACATGCCGTCTACGATGCGAACGGACAGCTCGTCACCGGCTCGTTCATGGATTACTGGATGCCGCGCGCGGGCGACTTTCCGGATTTCAATGTGAGCTACAATGAAATTCCGGCGCGTTCGAACGCACTCGGCGTGAAGGGGGCGGGCGAAGCAGGCACCGTCGGTGCGCCGGCGGCCTTCATCAATGCGATGATCGACGCGCTCGCGCCTTATGGCGTCGAGGAGATCGACATGCCGGTGACGCCGCTCAAGCTCTGGACCATCCTGCAGCGGGGGCGGCAAGCGGCGGAATGAAGCCTGCCGGGAAGATTCAGGCGCGCGAACCGAGGTTTCAAGAATACCCTCAAAGTCCGTCCGGATTTATTGACATTTTGTCATTTTGATCCGAACCTCAAACCATGACCACGGAGGAAACGGGCTCCAGAACCCGAAAGACCGCTGAAGCGGCCGTTCTGGAACAAGAGGGAGAGGACGCCGTCATGCTTGCCGTCGAGGGCGAGGAGGCGGGTGCCATCCCGTTGAGCGGTGCGGCCCGGCGCAAGCGCGAGAGCCGCCGCAAGCTCATGGCGGCGGCGCGCAAGCTGTTCGTGGAACGCGGCTATCATGAGACGCGGCCGCAGGACATTTCCAGGGAAGCGGGCGTCGGCCACGGCACTTTCTATCTGCATTTCGAGGACAAGCTCGACTGCTTCCTGGCCTTTACGGAAGAGGCGGCGGACGAGCTTCACGTCTTCGTGGAGACGCATCATGCGGTGGCCGGGTCGCTGGAGACGGGCATTCATGAGCTTCTCACCGCAATCTTCGAATATTCCGACGAGAATCCCGGCGTGCTCGCCGCGGCGCTGACGGATATCAGCGTCCTGTCGACGGGCGATACTGGCCGGAGGGTGCCGGTCGATCGCTGGGCGGAAGTCTGGGCCGACCTTCTCAACAAGTGGAAGGAAGCGGGCGAAGCCGCGCCCGACCTCGATGCGAGGATGGCCGGTTATCTCATTGTCGGTGCGATCAAGCAGGGCGGCGCCTATGGCTACCGCCGCAAGCTCGACCGCGCGCGCATGATCGACGGCATGACGCGCATATTCGTGCGTGCACTGAAAAAATAAGACCAACAAAGGGCCGGAAGAGGTCTCAGGGAGGAACGGGAAGATGGCAAAGCTCTCCTACACACGAGACGAGCTTATGGCGTCGCACGCTTATGCGCGACCGCACGAGCGGGCGGGATACAAGCTGCATGGCGGTTTCCTGGCAGACGGCACCTATGTGTCGCCCCGCGTGCTCAACCGCTGGCCGGCGGTGACGGCATGGCAGGAACAGCTTACGGCGAAGGGTTGGCCGCTGATCGATGCGACGGTGCAGCTTCTGAAGCGCGGGAATTATCCCAACATTCCCCAGGAGAGATTTCTTCTCTCGCAAGGCTACGGACAGCCATTCTGGAATTCGCTCACGATTACCGGTGTGATCGAGGCGCGGGGCCGGGCGCTTTGCGACCTTGAGGCGCCTGACTTCCAGACGATCATCGAGGACGATATCTCGCAGACATGTACGGGACATCTGCACAAGGGACTGCTCTACGCGCATGGCGCGGATGAAGGCGGCGATCCGGCGGAGCCGGACTATGGCGCGCATGACGCCATGTGGTTCGCGGCGCGCGACCTCGTGTTCGGCAAGGATCGCTATCCGCTGCCGGAGGTGCCCGAGAGCATCGGCAGGCCCGATACGGGGCGGCTGATGCCGCAACTCCCGGCGGGATTCGAGCAGCTCATCCTGCTGCTCATGAACGTGCTGATGATCGAGGTTCGGGCCGAGTGTTTCTTCGCCTTCTGCTGCGCGATCATGCGCGACAAGGACGTCTTCACCGACCGGCGCGAGCAGGCGGAAGAAGCGGCGGCGATGGTGGAGCGTATCCGCACGGACGAGGCGATCCATGTCGGCTATCTGCAGACGGCGATTTCCGAGATGCGGAGCTTCACCTTCAAGACCGTCGATGGCGGCACGGTGAAGGGCAAGGACCTCATCGACCCGATCTGGGAAGGCATGGTGCATTGGCACGCCGTGACGCAAGCCGATTTCGCCAGGGACCAGACGCGGGAAGCAGTCCGTGCCGAGCTTGAAAAGACGCCCGACGGTGCACGGCTCTTCGCCGAATTCGACGCTCTCGACGACATTGCAAAGGCCGCGTGATGAAGGAGTTTGCAGGAAAGACCGCCTTTGTGACGGGTGGCGCTAGCGGCATCGGACTTTCGATGGCGCGGGCTTTCGGTGCGGCCGGCATGAACGTCATGCTTGCAGACATCAATGAGGAGGATCTCGCCGCGGCAGTGGCGGATCTGAAGGAACGGCAGGTGAGGGCGGCGGGCGTGCGCTGCGACGTAACGGAGCGTGCATCCGTGGAGCGCGCCGCGCAGGAAACGGTCGACACGTTCGGCAAGGTGCATCTCGTCTGCAACAATGCGGGCGTGGGCGCGGGCGGGCCCATCGACGCAGTGAAGCCGGGCGACTGGGACTGGACCATCGCCGTGAACCTGATGGGCGTGGTCTATGGCATGGAAGCCTTCCTGCCGCATATCCGCGCGCATGGCGAAGGCGGGCACTACGTCAACACCGCGTCCATGGCGGGCATGATTTCCATTCCGGGCATGGAGCCCTACACGGCATCGAAATATGCGGTGGTGGGCATGTCGGAGGGATGGGCGGGCCAGCTCGCACCGGAGAATATCGGCGTGTCCGTGCTTTGCCCCGGCTTCGTCAAGACGCGCATCTTCGAAAGCTCGCGCGCACGGCAGGATAAATTCGGCCCGGCCGCCGATGAACGCGATCCCGATCGTGCGGAAGCGGCGAAGCAGCTGGTGCTCGGCGGCATCGACCCGGACCGTGTCGGCGCGCGCGTGCTCGAGGCGGTGGAGGCCGGTGAACTCTATATCTTCACGCATCCCGACATGGCGCCGCTTTTCGCGGACCGGGCGCGCAAGATCGAGGAAGCCTTCGCCCGCGCGGCGGAGAGCCCTGCGCTTCGGGGACTGGAATATCGCACGCCAGGCGCAATCAACGTATTCGACTGACAAACCCAACCAACAAACCCGGCATAACGGGAGGCAC
>JAGUWA010000137.1 GCA_020062605.1 Parvibaculum sp.
CTTCACGGCGCTTGTCGGCACGCTGACCGCCGCATGGGCGGCCGTCGGCGAGGGCGACAAAGACCTGGCGCTCGAACAGATCGGCACCTTCAGTGGCCGTGCGGCTTTCACCCTTTTCAGCTCCTTCCACGAAGGCCTGATGCTCGAAGTGCTCGGCGACGAGAACGGCGCGGGCGAGGCCTATGCCGAAGCGATGGAAACGAGCGGCGGCGGGTCCATCCGCATTGTGGAAGCCTATGCGAGCTATCTGCAGCGGCAGGGACGCGCCGACGAGGCGCGCGCCGTGCTTGAAGGTTTCCTCGAACTCTCGCCCGACCATCCGCTCGCCAGGGATGCGCTGACGCGGCTCGCGGGCGGCGAGACCTTGCCGCCTCTCGTGAACGACGCGGTGGAGGGAACGGCGGAAGCGCTCTACGGTCTCGGCAGTGCGCTCGCGAGCGACACGTCGAGCAATCTCGCCGAACTCTATTTGCGCCTCGCGCTCTATATGCGGCCCGATTTCGACATCGCGCAGTCGCTTCTCGCCGGTACCTACGAGCAGCAGAAGCGCTGGGCCGATGCGGTCGCGGCCTATGGGAAGGTCGGCACGGACTCGCCCCTCGCCATGAATGCACGCATCCAGACCGCGCTCGCCCTGAATGAGATGGAACGGCAGGCGGAGGCGATCGGCGTCCTCGAAGGCGCGGCGAAGAGAAACCCGCAAGCGGTCGAGCCGGTCGTCGCGATGGGCGATATCTATCGCGCCGCGGAGAACTACGCTGCGGCGGCGGCGCAGTATGAACGCGCCATCGCCCTTTCCGGCGAACCCGATTCCTCCGACTGGACGCTCTACTATGCGCGCGGCATCTGCTTCGAGCGCCTGGGGGAATGGGACAAGGCGGAGGCCGACCTCCTGCTCGCCCTCTCCATGTCGGACGAGCACCCGCTTGTTCTGAACTATCTCGGTTATTCCTGGGTCGAACAGCATCGCAATCTCGACGAGGCACTCGCCATGATCGAGAAGGCGGTGGAGCGCCGCCCGAATGACGGCTTCATCGTGGACAGCCTCGGCTGGGCGCGCTACCGGCTCGGCGAATACGACCTCGCCGTCAAATATCTCGAACGCGCGGCGGAGTTGCAGCCCGGCGATCCGACAATCAACGAGCATCTCGGCGACGCGTTCTGGAAGGTCGGACGCAAGATCGAGGCGCGCTTCCAGTGGAGCCACGCGCTTTCCATGAAGCCGGAGGCGAAGCGCGAAAGCATCCTCCGCACAAAGCTCGATCTCGGCCTTGAGGCGGGCGAGCGCGCCGAAAACGACCTCAAGGGCAGCATGCCCGCGGGCGCGGCGGGATCGTGAACCCATGCCGGGGCCGGTGACGGAAGATGCCTTTGCCAAGATCAACCTGACGCTTCGCATCCTGGGACGCAGGGAGGACGGCTATCACGAGCTGCGCAGCCTCGTCGCCTTCGCACGCATCGGCGACCGCGTGACGGCGGATCATGCCGAGGGGATGTCTCTCGATGTGACGGGGCCCTTCGCGCCCGCGCTCGACGCCGAAGCCGACAACCTCGTGCTGCGCGCAGGCCGCGCGCTTCGCGAACTTGGCAGCGTGGCGGCGGGCGCGCATCTCGCGCTTGAGAAGAACCTGCCGGTTGCCTCCGGTATCGGCGGCGGCTCGGCGGATGCGGCTGCGGCGCTGAGAGCGCTGATGCGACTCTGGAAGATCGAGCCGGACAAGACTTCGCTCGTGACGCTCGCCGCATCGCTCGGCGCCGATGTGCCGGTATGCCTTGCCTCGTCCTCCGCCTTGATGTGGGGCGTCGGGGAAAAGATCGCCCGCCTGCCGTTGCCCGCCTTCTGGATGGTGCTCGCCAATCCCGGCATCGCGCTTTCGACGCCCGCCGTCTTCAGGGAACTGGCGGCACCGCCGCTCGACGCGCTGCCGTCCGATCCGGCACTGCCGGCCTTTGCGACGCTCGATCTTCTCGTTCGTTGGGCGGCGGAAGAAGGAAACGATCTCGAAGCGCCCGCCATCGCGCTCGCCCCGGCCGTGGGCGAAG
>JAGUWA010000179.1 GCA_020062605.1 Parvibaculum sp.
CGAGCACGCGCCCGAAAAGACCGTGGCCGCCGAACCTGCCGCGGCGAGCGGCGGGGCCTATGTGGTGCAGATCATGGCGCTTCGCGAGGAAGGGGCGGCGAAGACCGCCTGGGCGACGCTGCAGAAGAAGCACCCCGCGATCCTTGGCGGCCACGCGCTCGACATCGAGAAGGCCGATCTCGGCGACAAGGGCACCTTCTACCGCATCCGCGCCGCGGGCTTCGAAACGAAGGCCGACGCGCAGTCGGCCTGTTCGAGCCTCAAATCGGCCGGGCAGGACTGCCTCGTCAAGGCGCGCTGAGCGGTCGGATCACGCTGCCTGCGATACTTGCGACGTTTGCGCCGCCAGGTAGCGCACGCTTTTTCGCAGTGCCTGCTCGATGCCGGGATGCGACAGACCTATCTCGACGGCGGCGCGCTCGGCCGTGCTCGTGTCGAAGCGATAGCTGTTGATGAAGGCGAGAGCTTCGACGGGCGTTCCCGTCTTCCTGTCCAGCCCCGCCTTGAGAAGCGGCTTCAGCAACCACAGCGGCACGTGATGGCGGGGAGCGCGCTTGCCGAGTTCATCGGCAATCACCTCGATCAGACGGGCAAGCTCCGGCGTTCCCTGATGGAGGACCGTGAAGTCCTCGCCGGCGGTCCATGACAACATCGGCACGCGGGCGAGGAAGCGCGCCAGATAATCGATCGTCACGAGCGGAATCCAGTCGCCGCGCCGTCCGGGGACCGCCGACAGCGCGCCCGTCTGCACGCCGCGCACGAGGCCCTCGATGCCGAACATCTGGTGCGCCTCGCCCGTTTCGGCGTGGCCGATGACCGTGCTCGGATTGACGATGATGGCAGGCACTCCCCCGGCCCGCGCCCGGCGCACGAGGATATCCGCTTCGAGCTTCGTGGTTTCGTAGGGCGTGCCGCGCTCGCGCAGCTTGCGGAAGGCCCGCTTCTTCGCCCGCTCGTTCGCGACGAGCTTTTCCCGGTCGAAGCCCAGCTCGCGCCAGAAGGCATTCGCCGTGACGAGATAGCCGGAGATATGCACGAAGCGTTCGAGATGCGGCATCGTTTCTGCCCAGGCCAGGAGCTCGGCGGTCGCGTCCACATTGACGCGCTGCATGCGGGCGGCGTCGCCACCCCACTCCATCAAGGCGCCGAGATTTTGAATCTGGTGGACGTCGCGGATGCGCACCCGGTCGCGCGCGTCGAGGCCGAAGCCCGGCGTCTCAAGATCTCCCTCGATCAGCTCGACGCATTCCGGCGCGCCGCCATGCGCCGCAATCCAGTTGCGGAATTCCGGCTCGCGGCTCTTGGCGTTCCGGGTCAGGCCGAGAACGCGATGGCCGCCGGCCGCCAGTTGCGCCGCCGTCCAGCGGCCGATCAGGCCGGTGACGCCGGTCATGAAAATCGTTTTGCTCATGAGGATTTTTCCGTGTTGAGGAGAAGCGAAAGCTCGGCGGCAACATCGTCGAGGGGGCCACGAGAGCGCCGGGCGCGCGCGAGAATGAGCGCGCCTTCGATGGCGGAGAAGGAGAAGGCGGCAAGACGGGTGGCGCGTTCCGGCGCGAAGCCCGCTGCCGTCAGACGGGTTTCGATGCGCGCAAGCCAGTCCTCGTAGGAAGCGGCGCATGCCGCCTGAAGCTCCGGCGTGTCCTCGCCCGCTTCGAGCGCCACCGTCGTCACCGGGCAACCGCGCGCATAGTTCGACGTTTCCAGCTCGCGCGCGAAGGCATCGGCAATCAGGCTCAGCGCCTCCGCCGGACTGGCGGCGGCGGCAAACGCCATGTCGATGCCGGCGCCGATCTCGTCTTTCGCCTGCGTGATCGCGGCAACGGCCAGTTCTTCCTTGCCGCCCGGAAAATGGAAATAGAGCGAGCCCCTCGGAAAGCCGCTTGCATCGACGAGCTGCGAAAGCCCGGTGCCCCGATATCCCTGAGCGTGGAAGACCGACAGCGCCGCCGTCACGAGACGCTGGCGCGTTTCCCGGCCTTTGGGCGCCTTGCGGCGCATGGAAGCGGTTTCCCTTGTCATAGAGAATATGTAGACCGATCATCATAATATTTCAAGAGGCAGCATTTCCGGGAGATTCCCTGACGTGCGGAACGTGGCGGGAGAGGAGGCGAGCGTGTAGGTTCCCGCCAAACGAAACTTCGGAAGACGAGGAAGAGACATGGTCGAAGCGGTTATCTGGGATTTCGGCGGCGTGCTGACGTCGAGCCCTTTCGAGGCGTTCAACCGCTATGAGGCGGAGCGGGGCCTCGCGAAGGATTTCATCCGCTCCATCAATGCGACCAACCCCGACACGAATGCCTGGGCGCTATTCGAGCGCAGCGAATGTTCGCTCGCCGAGTTCGATCGCCTGTTCGCGGAAGAATCCGAAGCGAAGGGCTGCCGCATCCCCGGCCGCGACATCATCGAGCTTCTGTCGGGCGACATCAGGCCCGAGATGGTGACCGCGCTGAAGCGCTGCAAGGAACGCGCGAAGGTCGGCTGCATCACCAACAATGTTTCCGCCGGCGAGGGCGCCGGCATGGCGCGCAGCCATGAAAAGGCCGCCGCGGTTCAGGAGATCATGTCGCTCTTCGACCATGTGATCGAAAGTTCCAAGGCCGGCATCCGCAAGCCCGATCCGCGCATCTACGAAATGGCCTGCGAGGCGCTCGGCGTTTCCGCTGCGGCAAGCGTCTATCTCGACGATCTCGGCATCAACCTGAAGCCCGCCAAGGCGCTCGGCATGACGACGATCAAGGTGGTGACGCCGGAACAGGCGCTGAAGGATCTCGAAGCGGCGGTCGGATTTCCCGTTACTTGAGGCCGGAGGCGAAAGAACCGTAAGCTTCTCCTCAAAAGAACAATCGAACATGGGGAGGATGTTCCAAGGCTCAGGCCCAAGGCTCAGGCCCAAGGCTCAGGCCCAAGGCTCAGGCCCAAGGCTCAGGCGATCAATCTCGGCGGCAAGCCCGATCTCGAAAGCCCCGATCTCTATCTGCACGAGGAACATCACGACGTGTTCCGCCGCTTGCGCGCGGAAGAACCGGTCTACTGGAATCCGGAGGCCGACAGCACGGGCTTCTGGGCGATTACCCGCTACGACGACATCGAGGCGATCTCGAAGAATCCGAAGCTCTTTTCCTCGGCGAAGGAAAATGGCGGGCTATGCGGCAGGGCTCTGGCAGCAGAGGCTCGAAAATCCCGGCGCCGATCTCATCTCCATGCTTGCCCATTCGAGGGTCAATGGCGAAGCCATGACCTTTCCGACCTATATCGGCACCTTCATCCTGCTTGTCGTGGGCGGCAACGAAACGACCAGAAACTCGATCTCGGGCGGGCTGCTCGCGCTTTCGGAAAATCCGGAAGAGCGCCGGAAACTTCTCGACGACCCCTCGCTCATACCGAGCGCGGTGCAGGAAATCGTGCGCTGGGTGAGCCCCGTCCTCCATATGCGGCGGACAGCGACGGAAGACACGGAAATCCGTGTACAGAAGATCAGGAAGGGCGACAAGGTTGTGATGTGGTATGCCTCGGGCAACCGCGACGAGGATAAGTGGGACGATCCCTTCCGCTTCGACGTCACGCGCTACGCGAAGCCCAATGTGGCGACGCAGCTCGGCTTCGGCGCGGGCCAGCATTCCTGCCTCGGCTCTCGCCTTGCCGAATTGCAGCTCAAGGTTCTTTTCGAGGAACTGCTCCGCCGTTTCCCGGACATTCACGTCTCGGGACCGGTTCGGCGCATGCGCTCGAATTTCATCTACGGGCTGAAGGAAATGCCCGTCGCTTATACGCCCGAGGGGTGAGGCCGCTCAGAGCCGTTCAGTGTTTCATGGAAACGCTGAATGGTTCTAAGTTATTGTTTCATCGCGTTTTCGAACCAAAAAGGTGGTAGCCACCTTTTTTGAAAACGCTCAGAGCGGCGCGCGCGTGAAGGGAGCCTTCAACTGGCCGAGAAAGTTCGGCGGCATGGGCGCGTCGATGCCGATGTCGGCAGGTGGGCGGCGCGGCGGATTGATGTAGGTGCCGAAAATCATGTCGAAGAGCATCAGGTTCTCGCCGTAGTTCCTGTTGCCTTCGTCGAGCACTTTCGAGTGGTGCCAGCGGTGCAGCTCAGGTGTGTTGAAGATGTAGTTGAGCGGACCGCAGCGCATCTCGATGTTGCAATGGGTGAGCATGCCGATGACCGCCGTCACCGCGCTCACCATGAGCAGGACGGGCTGCGGCGCCCCGAGCAGCAAAAGCACGGGCATGCCGACAAGGAGCCCGGTCGCCGTGTCGACGACGTGAAAGCGCCCGGTGTTGAAGAACCAGAGCCGCGTCACGCTGTGATGCACGGCATGGAAGCGCCAAAGCCAGGGCCATTCATGGGCGAGCCGGTGCTTCCAGTAGAGGCCCGCTTCGACGACCACGAGGCCGAGCGCGATCTGCGCGAGAAGCGGCCATGTCTCCGGCCAGAGTGGCCCTCCATTCGGCTTCAGCCATTCGGCGATGCCCATGAAAACGATCACCGTCACGATCACCTGGGCGATGCCCTTGCTCAGCACCGTATGCGCGAGATCGGGGCCCATCTGCCCGTCATTCGCGAGCCAGAGTCTTTCATGCGGCATGGCACGCTCGAGGAGAGCAATGCAGAGTGCGAGACTCAGATAGGCAATGTTGAAGGCGAGAACACCATGCCCTGCCATCATGCCGAGATAGATTGGCGTGAGCGCTCCGAGAGCAATCAGCGGCCAGAGCAGCCGGGACAGGAAGTCGCGCATCGTGTTTCCTCCTTGTCCGATGGATTGTAGCGGCGTTCATCGCTCCGGAGCGTGCCGTGAGCGCAACAGGCGCGGAGCAAATGGCACACAACAAAAAGGCCGCCGGATGAACCGGCGGCCTTCGAGCTTCGAGTGAAGCGTGTGAGCGTCAGTGCACCGGCGCGCTCTTTGCGCGGGCAACCGGGCGCTTGCGCGGGACAAGCATTTCGAGCGTCACAGCAAGCGCCGGCAGCACGCTTATCGCCATGATCATGTTGACCATGAACATGAAGGCGAGCAGCAAGCCCATGTCGGCCTGGAATTTGAGGTCCGAAAAGGCCCAGGTCGACACACCGACGGCCAGCGTCAGCGCCGTGAAGAAGGTCGCCATGCCCGCTTCCTGCAGCGATTGCCGGAAGGAATCGCTGACGGAGAGGCCCTCGCCCATGTAATAGGGCACGCGGTTGTAGATGTAGTAGGCATAGTCGACGCCGATACCGACCGCGAGCACCATCACCGGAAGCGTCGCCACGGTGAGGCCGATCTGCAGCACCTCCATGAACCAGTAGCCGAAGAAGGTGCCGAATGTGAGCGGCAGACAGCAGGCAACCACGGCGCGCCAGTCGCGATAGGTGAGCATGACGAGAGCGACGATGACCGCGTAGACCCACATCATCATCGGGAGTTCGGTCTCGGTTATCTCCTCGTTGACCGCAGCCTGCACGCCCATGTTGCCCGACGCCAGGCGAATGTTGACACCCTCCATCGGGTTCTTTTCGCGCCATTCCTTCACGGCGTTCACCGCCGCCTTGATCGTCGTCGCCTTGGCGTCGCGCAGGTAGAAGCTGTGCGGCAGGATGGTGCAGGTCTGGTTATAGAGCGAGTTCGCGCCCGGCACCGTATTCGCCGCCTGGGCGAGCGCGGGACGGTTGCGCGGAATGTCCTTCCATTTCAGATTGCCTTCGTTCCAGCCGGCGGCCGAGCCCTTGATGGCGAAAGGAAGCGAAGCCACCAGCGTCACGTCCGGCACGTTCTGCATGTGCCAGGAGAACTGGTTGAGATACTTCATGTAGGAATAGGTCACGCAGCTGTCCGGCGGCGTCTCCACAACGGCGATGAGAACGTTGAGGCCGAGCGCGTAGTCATGCGCGATTGACGTCGAGTCCAGATTGTAGCGGGCCTGAGGCCGCAATTCCGGCGCACCGGCGTGAAGCGCGCCGACATGCCGGTTCATCGCCTGCTGTGTGGCGATGCCGAAGAGAACCGTCGCCACCAGCAAGACGAACGGCGCAATCTTCGGATTGGCGACGAAACCCAGCGACCGCATGATTCCGAGGCGGAATTCGCGCGAGCTGTGCACACGGGCGCGGAAGTCTTCACCGAACTTCAGGTAGCTGACGAGAAGCGGCAGCATGATGAGGTTGGTGACGACCTTGAGGGTCACGCCGATCGAGGCCGTGATCGCAAGCTCGCGGATCATCGGCACCGGAATGAGATAGAGCGTCGCGAAACCCACCAGCGTGGTGACGAGGGCCATGGAGCCCGGAACGAAGAGCCGCGAGAAGGCGGAGCGTGCCGCCGTCTCGGCGTCGGCTCCTTCGGCAATCTCGGCGGTTACGACGTTGATCTGCTGCACGCCGTGACTGACGCCGATGGCGAAGATCAGGAAGGGCACGAGAACGGCGAGCGGATCGAGACCGTAGCCGAGGAAGGTGAGCAGGCCGAACTGCCAGACCACCGAAGTGAGCGAGGCGAAGAGCGTTGCCGCGGTCAGCACGATGGAGCGCGCATAGAGATAGAGTGCGATCGCCGTCAGGGCGAAGGCAAGGGCGAAGAACCACACCACCGTCTTCGCGCCGTCGGCGATGTCGCCGATCAGCTTGGCGAAGCCGATGATGCGGACGGTGTATTCGTCGGTCTCGTATTTGTCGCGGATCTGCGCCTCGAGCTTCGCGGCGAGATCGAAATAGTCGAGATTCTGGCCGGTCGAGGGGTCGAAGTCCTGCAATTCGGCAACGACCATGGCCGAGCCGAAATCGTCGGCGACCAGGCGTCCGACGAAACCGCCACGGATCACGTTGCTCTGAATCTTCATGAGATTCTGAGGCGTCATCGTATCCGCGGTGACCTTGCCCGAGATCACGTCGTCGGCGCTGATGCCGTCCTCGGTAATTTCGATGTAGCGCGTGTTCGGGGTCCAGAGGGACGTCACCGTGTGGCGCGAGACGCCGGGCAGGAAAAAGATGTCGTCCGTCAGATCCTTGTAGACCTTGAAGAAATCCTTCGTCCAGATGTCGCCTTCATTCGGCTCGAGCACGACGATGATGCGGTTCGAGCCGAAGAGCTGCTCGCGATATTCGGTGAAGGTCTGGATGTATTCGTGCCCGACGGGAAGCTGCTTGTCGAAGCCGGCCGTCATGCGCAGCTGAAGCGCATAGAAGCCAGTGAGGACCGTGAAGACGAGCAGCCCCAGAAGAATCAGCAAGCGGAGCCGGAAAACAACATTTTCAAGCAACTTTACCATCGACAGCACCCATCTCCCTTGCCGCTTCCCCGCAGGGCCAAAACGGCAGCGTTGCACACCGCACGCCGCGCCCGGGACACAGACGGCGAAGGCGGGAAGAACTCCGCCTTCATCCGTGGCCGGGGCCGGTCTCGACACTTCCGGAAGATAGGTCCGTCACGCTCACATGACGGGAGCGGCGCCTGAACGCCGCCTATCCCCGACTTCCGTTGGTAGCGGCCAAGGCGCGCCACCTCTTGTTTCATCGGGGTTATGCCCCCTCCCAAGACGCCGTTCTCTTGCTTTTCCTGCACGCGCCGCTACCCCGCGCTGCCAGTCCGGACCGGTCGTCCCATATTCACCAATTACCACAAGCAGCGGCGATTTGTAACAGTTGCGTAGTGCTAATCCGCGAAGTGCAGCCCCTTTTTACCCGCCTGGTTAACCGCGCCACAAAGTTGACGCCCCCGTCATTTTCTTCTTGACCCAGCGGCAGTGCTTCTTATTCTGATCCCAAAGAGACAAACCGGCAGGGAGCAGCACGCTCCCGAAGCTGGCGCTTTTCGTTTCCGGCGGCAATGACCGCCCCCTCTGGAGGACCCGATGACCGAGATTCGGCAGATCACAAAGGACAATGCCTACGACGCCATCGCGCCGGACGATTTTCCCGCGATGATGGAAGTGGACCGCTACAACGCGCGCTCCACGGCTTTCGACAAGATCATCTCCGCGACCCACGATCATTTCTGGGATCCGCTCGACGTGAAGTACATCGACTTCACGGAGCCCTTCGATCTCGAAAACCAGATGATCATGCCGGAAGAGATGGTTCCGGAACTGAAGCTCCCCTGCGTGCAGGCGCTGGACCGCAAGTCGCAGGTGAAACTTGCCAATGAGAGCGCACGCTGGGCGCTGTCTTCGATCCTTCACGGCGAACAGGGCGCGCTGAACCTTTCGGCTTCGCTCTGCCACATTCTCCGCGATCCGGGCGCGCAGGAATATGCCGCCAACCAGACCCGCGAGGAAGCCCGGCACGTGACGGCGTTTGCCCGCTATGTGCAGGCGCGCTGGGGCAAGCCGCTGCCGGTCGGCACGACGCTTGGCGGCCTTCTCACCGACATCGTGCGTGCGCCGGAGGTCTACAAGAAGATCGTTGGCATGCAGATGCTGGTCGAAGGGCTCGCCATGGGCGCCTTCGCGACTCTCTATGCGAAGTCGAACGATCCGCTGCTCGTGAAGCTCACGCAGCTCGTGATGACGGACGAAGCGTTCCATCACAAGTTCGGCAAGATCTGGGCCGACCGCACGATCCCGAACCTGTCGCAGGAAGAGCAGAACATCATCGAGGACTGGGCGGCCGAGTGCTTCCAGACGCTGCTGTTCAATCTCGTGAACCCCGAGCAGAAGCAGGTCATCTACGGCGAGTTCGGCCTCGACTGGCAGAAGGTGCAGCTCGAGATGCTCGAAGCCTTCGGCGACGACGACCGCCGCGAAGCGATGAAGAAAGGCACCAACATCTTCCGCGTGCTCATCAAGACGCTTCTCAAGGCCGGCATCATCACCGACCGCACCAAGGCCTTCTATGCGACCTATGTCGACATGGACGAGCTGAAGGGCGAAGGCGACCGCATGGTCGGCGACGATATCGCCGAAGACGGCATCCGCTATCTGCAGAAGATCAACTTCGGCGCCAATGTCGACGCGCTGAAGGAAGTGACGATCTCGGCGGCCGAATAAGCCTCGCAACAAAGCGGGCGTAGCGTTCCCTCAACGCGATCCCTCGACAGACTGGGCG
>JAGUWA010000334.1 GCA_020062605.1 Parvibaculum sp.
GAGGCCGAATAGGCGGCCTGGCCGATCTGGCCGTCCTGCGCGGCGACGGAGCCCGTGTTCACGATCGCGCCGCGATCGCCATCCGGCAGTGGGTCGAGGGTGAGCATGCCGGCCGCCGACTTCGCGATGCAGCGGAAGGTGCCGACGAGGTTGATCTGGATGATGAGGTTGAACTTGTCGAGCGGGAAATGCTCCGGCTTGCCCGTCTCCTTGTTCTTGGAGGCGGTCTTGATCGCGTTGCCCGTGCCCGCGCAATTCACGAGGATGCGCTCCTGGCCGATCGCCGCGCGCACCTTCTCGAAGCCCGCGTCGACGCTTGCTTCGTCCGTCACGTTCACTTTCGCGAAGACGCCGCCGAGCTCCTTCGCCAGCGCCTCGCCCTTGTCTTCCTGAAGGTCGAAAATGCCGATCTTCACGCCTTCCTTGGCGAGGCGGCGCGCGGTCGCCGCGCCGAGGCCCGATGCGCCGCCCGTGATGATGGCGCTGATGCTGCTGTCGAGTTTCATGGGGTCATTCCTTCTCTGCGCGGACCTCTTTGGGCCGGTCCTTGCGTTTCCCTGTATGCGGGTGCCTATGCCGGCCGCCCGATTGGCGCCGATTTAACAAATTCGGCGGCGAAAGAGCGAGCCAAAAATCGCCGGAATAAAGGCAATCTGCGCGATCCGGCGATTTACGTAACGTCGCCCTTGGCTTGCAAGGCGAGGCCCTTCGCCCCATCTTGGAGACGCAACGAAGGTAAAGGGGCGGCAAGCAGCACGGAGGGAGGCCATGTCCTCTTCTCGAGGCGATATGGACGCGGAAAGCGCCGAAAAGGAATTCGGTGATCCGAAATACGAGCTTCCCGCCGTCATGGCGCGGAACGAGAAGACCGTGCGCGAAGGCTTCTGGAAGAAGATGGCGCGCGTTGCCGGCAAGGTGCCCTTCGCCGAGGAGGCGGCGGCCGCCTGGTTCTGCGCGCGCGATCCCGAAACGCCGATCCGCGTCCGCGCGACGCTTCTCGCAGCCCTCGCCTATTTCGTGATGCCCGCCGACTTCATTCCCGACATCGTCGCCGCCTTCGGCTTTACCGACGACGCGACGGTGCTCATGGCCGCGCTCGGCCTCGTCTCGAGCTACATGAAGCCGCGTCACCGCAGGGCCGCGCGGCAGGCGCTCGGCCTGCCCGCGAAAGACGAAGAATGATTCATATCCACAACCTCAGCCGTCATGACCCGGCTTGTCCGGGTCATCCACGTCTTTAATTTCCGAGTTTGCCTCAAGACGTGGACGGCCCGAATGAATCGGGCCGTGACGATTTTCAGTTCATGAATGTGCAGGCTGCTTCCCAAAAGCCGCGTTACGTCGCCCAGGCACCGCTCGCATTCGAGCGATAACCGAGCGAACGATAGGCCGCGTCGACCAGCGCCTGTCCGCGATCGTTGAGCAGGATGCCGAAGCCCATCCGGTTCATGTTGTAGCCGAAGCTCATCCGGGCTTCCGGGTCGGCGAAGCCGAGCGAACCGCCCATGCCGACATGGCCGAAAGCCGCATCGCCCATGATGCAGGAGGAGTTCGGTTCGTTCTTGAGCTTGCGGTTGTCCATCGACTTCATGTAGCCGGGCGCGAAGCGCGTCGGGATGAGAAGCGTCGCATCCTCATGCGTTCCCATGGCGACGCGGCCCATGCGTTCGACCGTATCCCGCGAGACAAGCTTGCCGCCGCCATTCGCAAGCGGTTGATACATGCCGGCGAGCCCGCGCCCGTTGGTGATGCCGTTCGCCGAACCGATTTCGGCGGCGTGGGCCTCGCGCGAATTGAAATTGGCGTTGCCGCCATTGAGCAGGAAGAGATGCGCCGGGCTCGCCGGATCGGTCATCAGCGCCTGCGTGAACTTCGAGTTCGCCGCCGCGGGATCGGGTTCGGCGAAGATCATCGGCGCGATGCGCGGTTCGACTTCTTCGGGCGTGCCGATATGGAAATCGAGGCCGAGCGGCTTTGCCACCTCATCGGCGAAAAACTTGCCCGTGCGCTTGCCCGCCGCGCGATGCACGACCTCACCCACCGTCCAGGCGAAGCTGACGCCGTGATAACCGTTGCGCACACCGGGCTTCCAGAAGGGCTCTTCCTCTTCCAGAAGCTTCACCATGTAATCGTAGTCGTAATAGGCGCCGTCCTTGAGCTTCGTCCTGAGATGCGGCTGACCGGCGGAATGATCGAGCATCATCGAGACGAGCGTCTCTTCCTTGCCGTTCTTCGCATATTCGGGCCAGTAATCCGCGACCTTCGCATCAAGATCGAGCTTGCCTCTGTCGGCGAGCATATGCGCGCACAGCGCCGTCGCGCCCTTGGTGCAGGAAAAGACGATGGAGACGGTGTCCTTGTCCCAGGGCTCGCCGTCGCGCGCCTTCCTGCCGCCCCATATATCGACGACGGTCTTGCCCTCGAGCGTGATCGCGACATTCGCGCCCACTTCGTCGCGCGTCTCGAAATTCTCGATGAAGGCATCCGCCACTTCCTTGAACTTCGCGTCATAGCTGCCGTGAAGCGTGCCCGCCTTCGTTTCCCTGGAAAAATTTTCCATCGTCTCTCTCCCTGTATCTTTTCTCTTCTATTCTTCAGCGGCTCGAGCGAAGGCCGCCATAGCCGGCATCGATGAGCCGTTGGCGGATGATCGGGCCGAGCGTTTCGTATCCCTTGTCGTTGAGCGTGAGCCCGTCCCAGCGATAGAGGTCTTCGCGAATCTTGCCTTGTCCATCGACCATGGCCGAAGACACGTCGATGAAATGCATGTCCCGCTCGCCACGCACGTAATCGGCGATCAGCGCATTGGCGCGCTGCTGGCCATACCAGCGCTCCTCGCGGGCGGGCGCCGGCCTGAGCGACACGAAATAAATCGGGGATTTCTCGCCCTCCGCGCGCAGCGACAGCGCGAAGGTCCGGAAGTCGTCGAGCAGGTCTTCGGGGCGCCGTCCGCGCACGTCGGACAAATCCGCCTCGCCCGCCATGACCACGATCGCGCGTGGATCGTAGGGCAGCACGATGCGCGCCCGGTAATGATTGATGTGGGAAAGCTGCGCGCCCCCGAAGCCACGCTGGATAATTGTGATGGGGGCCATGTCTTCGGCGAATGAGGGCCACAGTCTCAGATCGCGTCCGCCCACGAAGAGCACGGCGTTTTCGGGCGGCGGGTTGGAGACATCGCGGCGCTCGAAAGCCGCGATCTCTCCTTCCCAGTATTTCGGGTCGCCCGAGGCGAGCAGCACGTAAATGAGAAAGGCGAATAGCGCGACGACGGCGACGCCGAACGCGATGCCAAGCGTCACGAATGCCCGCCTCATCCTGCGCTACCCCTCATGCGCACTTATCCCCGCTTCGCCGTTTCGTGACGTTATCGTGACGGTACGATGACAATCTTGCCCTTCACCTTGCGCGCCGCCATGTCCTTCAGCGCCTGCGCCGCCTCCTCGAACTTGTAGGTCTTGGAAACGTGAGGCTTGAGCTTGCCTTCCTTGAACCACGTCATCAGCTCTTTCAGGTTTTCCTGATGGCGCTTCGGCTCGCGTCCCGTGAAGGCGCCCCAGAACACGCCGACGATCTGGCAGCCCTTGAGAAGCGCCAGATTCAGCGGAATTTTCGGGATCGGACCGGCCGCGAATCCAACCACCAGGAAACGCCCTTCCCAGTTCGTCGCCCGCAGCGCCGCTTCGGAATAGTCGCCGCCGACCGGGTCGTACACGACATCGGCGCCCTGCCCGCCCGTCAGTTCCTTGATCTTGTCGGTCAGCGCCTTCTGCGCATCCTTGTCCAGTGCACCGGCGGGATAGAGGATCATCGCGGCCGCGCCGTGCTCCTTGCAGACGGCAAGCTTGTCTTCCGACGACGCCGCCGCAATCACACGCGCCCCCATCGCCTTGCCAAGCTCGACGGCGGCAAGACCGACGCCGCCTGCGGCCCCCAGCACCAGCAGCGTTTCGCCGGGCTTCAGGTGGGCCCGGTCCTTCAGCGCATGATGCGACGTGCCATAGGTCATGAGAAAGGCAGACGCCGTCACATAGTCCATCTCGTCGGGGATCGGCGTCACCCGCGCTTCGTCGAGCGCAATCTCTTCGGCAAAGCCGCCCCAGCCGCACGAACCGATGACGCGGTCGCCCACCTTCACCTTGGTAACGCCTTCGCCCACCTTGGCGATGACACCGGCAACCTCACCGCCCGGCGAGAAGGGCAGCGGCGGCTTGAACTGGTACTTGTTCTCGATGATCAGGACGTCCGGAAAATTGACCGCCGCCGCATGCACTTCGAGCAGGACCTCGCCCTTCTTCGGCTCCGGGCTCGGCACCTCTTCGATCACGAGGCTGTCCGGCGGGCCATATTCCTTGCACAGCACGGCTTTCATGGTCGTCTCCCTCCAGGTCTTGTCTGTTTCTCGGGTTTCGGAAATTCCGGCGCTTCTCCCTTAGCACGAGCGGGCGGATATCCGCCAGACAGAGGGCGTTTCAATGGCTCTCTGCCTTGGTTCCGCCACATGAATCGGGGAATTTCCTCTCCGGCCTCCGGACAATTCGGCGGCCCATGAAGGGGCATTGCGGGGCGGCAACTGGAAATCGCCTGCGCCGACCGCTATGGTCGGACCACCTTCCCCGGAGACCATTGGGGCCGGACGACCGGAGCCCATTCGGAGCAGACGAGTTGGAGACCATGCCGCGACGCAAGACCCTTTCCCCAGTCCTCACCACGGCCATTGCCGCGCTTGCCCTGACTTTCGGGGTGGCGGGTTTCGCAGCCGGGGCCAAGGCCCAGGACGCGCCGAAGCTCCTCGGCAAGTATGACGACTGGTCGGCCTATACCTATGGCTCGGGCAACGACCGCATGTGCTACGCCATGACGA
>JAGUWA010000420.1 GCA_020062605.1 Parvibaculum sp.
CCTTGCGCAGCATGTGCTGGGCTGCGCCTGTTCCACGCCCTTCGATCCCGATGTACTCTATGAGGAAGTGCGCGCCGCCGCGCCTTATCGTGCCCTCTCGCGCGAGGATTTCGGCAAGGTGGTCGACTTCGTTTCGACCGGCGGCTACGCGCTGAAGAATTACGACCGCTTCGCGCGTCTCCGCCCCAATGCGAAGGCGGAAGGCGACATGCGCCTGCGCGCCGCCTCGCCCGCCGTCATCCAGCAATATCGCATGAATGTCGGCACCATCGTCGAGGCGCCGATGCTGAAAGTGCGCATGATCGAGAGCCGTGGCCGCCGTCCCATCGGTGCAATGGGCGGGCGCACTCTCGGCGAGATCGAGGAATATTTCATCGACCAGCTTTCCCCCGGCGACACCTTCCTCTTCGCGGGCCATGTTCTCCGCTTCGAGGGGCTGGCCGAAACGGAAGCCCTCGTCACCAGGTCGAACGATCCCTCACCCATGATCCCCTCTTATTACGGCGGCAAGTTCCCGCTCTCCACCTATCTCGCCGCCCGTGTCCGCACCATGCTCGCGCATCGCGAACAATGGTCGTCGCTCCCTGCGCCCGTCCGCGAATGGCTGGAGGTACAGGCCTGGCGTTCCGTTCTGCCGGGCGAGAACAATCTGCTCGTCGAGTGCTTCCCGCGCGGCGACCGTTTCTATCTCGTCTGCTATCCCTTCGAGGGCCGCCTCGCGCATCAGACGCTCGGCATGCTGCTCACCCGCCGCCTCGACCGCGCGGGCGCGCGGCCATTGGGCTTCGTCGCGTCGGAATATTCGCTCGCCATCTGGTGCCTGCGCGATCCCGGCCTCATGCATGAGCGCCACGAATTGCCCTTGGGCGAACTCTTCGCCGAGGACATGCTGGGCGACGACCTCGATGCATGGCTCGCCGAGTCGAGCCTGCTGAAACGCACCTTCCGCGACTGCGCCATCATTTCCGGCCTCATCGAGCGCCGCTATCCGGGCATGGAGAAGACCGGCCGCCAGGTCACCTTCTCCTCCGACCTCATCTACAATGTGTTGCGCGAGCACGAGCCCGACCACATCCTGCTCCGCGCCACTTACAATGACGCCTCGACAGGCCTCCTCGATGTTGGCCGTGTGGCCGAAATGCTGAAGCGCATCAAGGGCCGCATCCTCCTGAAACGCCTCGACCGCGTCTCCCCGCTGGCCGTTCCTGTCCTCCTCGACATCGGCAAGGTGAGCGTGGACGGCGAAGCGAACGAGGCGCTACTCTCCGAAGCGGCGGACGATCTGATCGCGGAAGCGACGCGGCTCGTTTGATCCCGCCCGACTCGTTTTATAAGAAGACGTCATTGCGAGGAGCGCAGCGACGAAGCAATCCAGGGGCGGCAACCACTGAGCAAGCGGCCCCTGGATTGCTTCGGCCTTTCAGGCCTCGCAATGACGTTCGAGGGTTACGGAGAAGGTAAGTGGCATACGCGGACGCGCAAGTAGGACAGAGAGAAGAGGGCATCCACGCAACCGCCCATCCCTCGCTCCGCGTCTGCGGCGCGCGCTTCGACCTCATGCCCGAAGGCGCGGCATGGCTCGCCGATGAGCGCCTGCTCGTCGTCGCCGATCTCCATCTTGAAAAAGGGTCCGCCTTCGCGTCGCGTGGGCTGCCGCTCCCGCCCTACGACACGCGCGCCACCATCGCCCGTCTCGAAGCACTCGCCGCGAAGCTGAAACCGCAAACCCTCGTCGCCCTTGGCGACAGCTTCCATGACGGCGACGCCGAGCACCGGATGGACGAAGAGGACGCCGCCCGTCTCTCGCGCCTCTCGCGCTCGCTCGACTGGATCTGGATCGCGGGCAATCACGATCCCGTGCCGCCCCGTGTCTTCGGCGGCGCCGTGATGGAGGAACTCCGCGTCGGCCCGCTCACCTTCCGTCACGAGCCGCAGGCAGCACCCTCGACAGGCGAGATCGCGGGCCATCTTCATCCCTGTGCGGCGGTTCGCGTGCGCGGCCGGCGTCTGCGCCGCCGCTGTTTCGCGTCGGACGGCACGCGAATGATCATGCCCGCCTTCGGCGCCTATGCGGGCGGCCTCAACGTCCTCGACACGGTCTATGACGATCTGCTGCCCGGCTTCGATTTTCATGCCTGGATGATGGGCGCACGCACGGTTATCCCCGTTTCCGCCCGCCGCCTTGAAGCCGATTGATCGAAAAAATTAGTCCCCGGATTTCTGCCTCGCTTCCCACCCTCCCCTCGGGGCGGGGGCAGCGCCAGACAAAAGCATCGAAAACCGGGGACTACTTTTTTCAAGCGGTCTCCGGAGGCCATTCGTGACAGTTCAGTGACATTTCGATGACAGTCGCCCGAAAACAGGCCGCTTTATCCCCGCTCAGCCAAGCGTGGCGAGCACCGGAAACGTCTCGATCAGGAAGATCGCGAGCCTCTCGAAATTTCCCGTCAGCATCATGAAGCCCGTCACCGCGAGCAGCACACCGGCCGCGATTTCGACCTTTTGCATGTGCCGCCGGAAGCGCGATGCGAAGCTCAAAAATCCGCGTACGGCAAATGCCGCCGCAAGAAACGGGATGCCGAGCCCGAGCGAATAGACGGTGAGCAGCGTTGCGCCTGCCGTGAGGGATTCCTGCGCCGCCGCTATGGTGAGGATCGTCGCGAGAATGGGACCGATGCACGGCGTCCACCCAAACGCAAAGGCAAGCCCGAGCAGATAAGGGCTCGCGAACTGCATCAGATGGCTTCGCTCGCCTTCGCCGTTTCCCGCGATATGGAAGCGCGCATCGCGATTGAGGAAGGCAATGCGGAAGAGCCCCATATAGTGAAGCCCGAACACGATGATGACGGCGCCTGCAATGCGCGACAGAAGCTCCTTGTGCTGAATGATAAGCGGATTGATGGCGGAGGCGCTCGCGCCGAGCGCAACGAAGATCGTCGTGAAGCCGAGCACGAAACCGGCGGCGCCAAGTGCAACGCGCAACGTCAACCCTTCGGAGGCGAGCGGCTTTCCCTCCGCGTCCTCGCGCGTCAGCTCATCGAGCGAGGTGCCTGCGATGAAACAGAGATAGGCGGGCACGAGCGGCAGCACGCAGGGCGAAAGAAAACTGATGAGGCCGCCAAGCGCCGCTGCGAAATATCCGACTTCCATTTTCTCGTCCTTACCGCCGCGCCATCACGGCCGATGCAAGCCAGCCCGCGAAGGCCGCGACCAGCACGGCGATCATGCCATAGAGCAGCGGGTCCGTATGCGCCATCCGGTAGAGAAACCGTTCGACGCCGCCCTTCTCGATATAGAGAGGCGATGAGATCGTGTCGATGATCTCGCCGTCCTGCAGCAGATAGACCTTCGCCGTATAGAGCCCGACAGGCACCTTTGCGGGAATGTCGACGGTCGCTCGGAAAAGCGTCTGCCCGAGAAAGGTGACGCCGCCGGGGACGTTGATATAAAGCCCGTCGCGCCGCTTGTTGCGGATCAGCGCCTTCCAGAAGGCGCGCTCCTCGTCCGGCGGCAGGATCTGCAGCGTACCGTCGATCGCGTGCGCCGTCGGCGTGCCGGGGTCGATGTTCTCGATGCCGATGCGCAACGCCTTCAGCGTCTCCGGCGTCGCCGTCACTTCGAGCGGCCGCGTGCTTGCGATAGCGTAATAGCCCGGCACGCTTGGATAGGTCACGCTGTCGTGATTGACCCAGATCGCCGTCATCTGTTCCTTGCGGCGCACGGTCATTGGCCGCGACGGTCCTTGAACCACCACGATGATGTCGCGGTTGAGCGCGCGCGAGCCGGGCCGCGCCGCTTCCACCGCGCCGAAGAGAAGGATCTGCGTGCCCGTAAAGTTCGAGCGGATCGCAACCTGGTGTTCGGAGAGATCGGTGACGAGCTGGTCTGCGCACGCAGGCGCCGCGAAAGCAAGAAACGCAATGAACAGTGCCGCCGCGCGCCGCATCATGAGAGCGGCTCCGCTTCGATAACGGAATAGAGGTCGGGCGGCGTGCTCACGAGATCGTAGCCGAGCCGCATGCCGATGAGCAGGAGGATGGCCGCGAGAAGTGCGCGCAGTTGCTCCGCCGGCATCTTCTCCGCCGCGCGCACGCCATATTGCGCCCCGATCACGCCGCCGACGACGAGCAGGAAACCGAGCACGATGTCGACGGCCTGGTTCTCCACCGAATGCATGACGCCGGTGAGCGCCGCCACGAAAACGATCTGGAAGAAGGACGTGCCGATCACGACATTGGTCGGCATCCGCAGCAGATAGATCATCGCCGGGATCATGATGAAGCCGCCGCCGACGCCCATGATGGCGGACAGCGTGCCGACGAAATAGCCGACAAGCACCGGTGGGATCACGCTGATATAGAGCTTCGAGCGCCTGAAGCGCACCTTGAAGGGCAGGCCGTGGATCCAGCTGTGATGCTTGCGCCTCGGCGTCACGCGTCCGCCGCGTGCCGCGCGTATCGCCTGCACGCTTTCGATCATCATCATCGCGCCGATCACGCTCAGGAACAGCACATAGATGACGGAGATGGCGAGGTCGATCTGTCCGATCGCGGCAAGCAGCTTGAACAGATAGATGCCGCTCAGCGAGCCGACGACGCCGCCCGCGAGCAGAACGCCGCCCATCTTGAAGTCGATGGATCGTCTCGTGAAATGGGCGAGTGCGCCCGTCACCGACGATGCGACGACCTGCGTCGTCTGCGTGCCGACGGCGACGGCGGGCGGTATGCCGAGAAAGATCAGCAGCGGCGTCATGAGAAAGCCGCCGCCGATGCCGAACATGCCTGAGAGAAATCCGACCGCCGCGCCCATGGCCAGAATGGTCAGGATGCTGACCGGCAACTCGGCAATGGGCAGATAAATTTGCATCGCGCACGCGGCTCCGGCTGCCGGAGACCTTCAGGGCAAAATCGCCCCGGGAAGGCAATAGAACGCGGATTGAGGTAGCACGTCCCCCCGTCGATTCCTAGCGCTGCGATAAACGATCAGTTGGGCGTTGCTTCAAGCGTCGCCAGCGTTTCGCGCGTCACCGTCCCCGTAGTCTCCAGCCCTTCTGAAAGCTGGTATTCGAGTATCGCGTCCCGCGTCCGCGGACCCATCATTCCGTCGGGCGAGCCCGCATCGTAGCCGAGGCGGTTGAGGAGCGTCTGCGCCCGCGCAATATCGGCGCGCGTGACCGGTCCGCCGGCGCTTCCTTCAAGCGAGGAGACCTCCCAGGTCTTCAAGCTGGAGATGTCGCCATTCGCAAGCGGGTCGGGTTTCTTCGCACTCCACGTGCCGGAGGCGACCTTCGCGCGGGCAAGGTCTTCGGGGCTCAGTTCGGTTGCCAGCGCGTCGCGCTTCGCGGCGGCGCCCTTGTCTCCGCCCTTCGCCGCGATGTCGAGCCACTTGTAGGCTTCAACCGGGTTCTTCGCGACGCCAAGGCCGCGCTCGTTGAGGATCGCGAGATTATACTGGCTGTCGCCGAGGCCGTAATCGGCAGCTTGCGTGAACCAGCCCGCCGCCGTCTTGAAATCCTGCGCGGTGCCGCGTCCTTCGGCATGGATGACGGCGAGATTGTGCATCGCCTTGACGTTGCCGCCCTTCGCCGCCTTCTCGTACCACTCGCGTGCCTTGGCATCGTTCTGCGGCACGCCGCGGCCCTTCTCGTACTGCGCCGCCAGCCGGTATTCGGCAACCGTGAGCCCCTGCCGCGCCGCGCGCTCGAACCATTTCGCGGCTTCCGTCATGTCCTGCGTCACGCCTTCGCCGTCGGCATAGCGCAGCCCCACTTCGTATTGCGCCGCCGCGTCGCCGCGCGTTGCCGCATCCATCAGGGTCACCTTTGCAGGCTCGACCGGCGCCGTTTC
>JAGUWA010000051.1 GCA_020062605.1 Parvibaculum sp.
GCAGAATGATATGCACCTCGGACGCTTCGCAGTCGACGATCTGCGACATGGTCTCGAGGAAAGAGACGACGTTCGTATATCCTTGCGCCTTCAGCTTTCCACCAGCGACGAGTTCGGGGACTGCCGCTATGATCGCGGACATGCCTTCCGCGACGGCCTGCGGCTTCGAGCGGGCGGATATGACCTCATCGATCTTCAGCGCATTGGCATTCGTGTCGTAGGAGCCGAATGTTCTGAGCATGACGCGCGACTTGAGAGGCAGGTCTTCAATCTCGGTTGCTGTACGCTGCGCGACGCGGGCCGCATAGGCCGAATCCTCGACAAGCGGATTGCTCTTCGACATATCGAGACCGATGACGACCGTCTGCGGCCGCCGCACTTCTTCGGCAGCGTCCGCGTGGGGCGTGGCAAGAACGAGAACCGCGAGGAAGGCGGCAGCGAGTGAAAGACGCATGAGCCTAATCACCCGCCGGGCCGATGGGGATGCGCCGCGAAGCCGGGGGCGGCAGTATCTCGCCAATCGGTTCGCGTACCGCCTCAAGCCGCGCGGGCCCCGCCTTCATCGCATTGCGCGAACGGCGCTCCCACCACTCATCGAAAAGCTTTTCGTAGCGTCCGAGTTGCCGCGACTGCTCGCATGCCTTGAGCCGGTCGGTGAACGCGCCCTGTGCCCCGTTGACGAGCGCGGGCGCTTGCTTGCGGCGGCCGAGAAGCCCCCGCGCGTTCGAAGCCTGCGCCTGCGAAAGCCTGTTGCCGTCGCGGCGTGCCTCGTCGAGACCCTGTTCATAGGAGCGGCATTCGCGCATCAGGCCTGTCCAGAGAAGGTGCCGCCTGTTTTCCGGCCCCTCCATTTCGGACAGCGAATGCCGGTTGCCATCATACTCCGCTTCGAGAGAAGCGAGGCGCTCCATGGCTACCCTGCGATGCTTGAAATCGCGCGCATGAAACACGCGCCGGAGCGAGGCAACGGCGTAGTGAATGCACAGCGCCGCTACCCCCGTCACCACCAGGAAGACGATACCGAGCGACGAAAGCCAGGCAAGCGGCTGCCAGCCGCGCATCTGGTCGATCTCGCTCGTCGTGCGCGCGGTCTCTTGCGTGGCTTCCGTCGTAATGCCGAGACCGGCAAGCGCATTGCCGAGCGAGGAGCCGACGCTGCCATCGCTCGTTGCGGCGATGCCGTTGGGCAGCGACATCAGCGCGAGAAGAACGCCAACGCCGAGAAGCATGGTAAGCGCCAGCACGAAGACGATCCGCACAAAGAGCGCTTTCCCGAACGGGCCAAGCTGCTCATAAAGGATGTGGGCCGCAACGGTGGCGAAGAGCACCTGCATCGACTTGAAGGCGACAGAAGACCCGAGCGCGCCCGGCAACTCGAGGAACTCGTTGGCGAGCGCGCGCGTCCAGAATTCGCTGACGATCATGTAGTCGACGACAAGCGCGCCGAAAGCGATGAGACCGACGAGCAGGAACGCCATGAAATGGAAGCTTGAGAAGCGCGCCTCACGTTCGCTCTGCACATAGTTACGCGTCATCTGGGCGCGCATTTCCTCGGAGATCAGGGAAATGCCGCTCATGACCGTGACCTCCGGCTGAAAAAGCTTCTTTTCTTCGGCGCTTCCTCAACGGCTCCTTCGAGCGGCGCGGCGAGCCGCTTTGCAAGCTCGCCGATCTCGCGTTCGAGCGTTTCCTGCCGTGCGCGACGCCTTGCGAGCTCCGCGGCATAGGCCGCATCGAGCTCGGAGAGTCTCGAAAAAACATGGAGCTCCGGCAATGGCTCGGCGTTCCGCCCATAGTGCCACGCCGTTTGGTCCTTCTTCTGACCGCCCTGCCCGTTCGCGTTGTCGAAACCGTCACTCATCAGCCGGTCCTTTCCTCACGCACCCCGCGTTAACGCTTTTTTAACCGTAGCATTCTGGGGGCAAGGGCGCGAAGTCCGGAAGAAGCAGAAAACCTGAAATAACAGCCGCCACGGGGATCGAACGAAGCCCCATATGCCCCAAACTGCATTGTGCCATTGAAGGACTCCAATGCGGCGGAAACATTATGGGAATATGGCGAGAATGTGATCCGTGCAGGCCGGGCGCGGGCTCACGCCGCCTCGTCCGTATTGTAGTCCACGAGGCGGACGACCTCGGCCATGATGTCGTTGATCTGGAAATCCTTGGGCGTGTAGATCGCGGCGACGCCTGCGGCGCGGAGCTTCTCTTCGTCATCCGCCGGAATGATGCCGCCCACGACGACCGGAATATTGCCGAGACCGGCCTCGCGCATCCGCGTCATCACATCTTCCACCAGCGAGACATGGCTGCCTGAAAGGATCGACAGGCCGACGACATGGACGTCGCCCTCCTGCGCCGCCTTCACGATCTGCTCCGGCGTCAGGCGGATGCCCTCATAGACGACATCCATGCCACTGTCGCGCGCGCGCACCGCAATCTGCTCGGCGCCGTTCGAATGACCGTCGAGCCCTGGCTTGCCGACAAGAAACTTGAGCGGCCGTCCGAGCTTTATGGAAACGGCATTGACCATTTCGCGCACCCGGTCGAGATCGCCCGGCGCATTGCGCGCGGCACGGCTGACGCCGGTCGGCGCGCGATACTCGCCGAAACTCGCACGCAGCGC
>JAGUWA010000072.1 GCA_020062605.1 Parvibaculum sp.
CCGAGGCGGATGCCGATCCGCTCGATGCCGTGGGCGCCCGGCGGCACCAGCGTCACGCGGTTGCCGTCCGGATCGGTGAGACGTTTCGGCCCGAGCAGGCCCTCGCGCGCGATCAGCAATTCGCGATAGCCGGAAGGCGGCGCGGCCGGCAGATCGTTTCTCGAATGGTTGATCTTGAGCACCGAGCCCAGAAGGTCGTGGCGGTGCTGCCGCATGCCGTTGCCCAGCGGCAGCATGTGGTCGAAGGGCAGTCCGATCTCGTTCTGCCAGAAGTCGAGCATGGGCTCGAGACTGGTCGTGAAGAGGCCGACATCGATCCTGGGTTTGGCAAGGTCCATGCCGGCCTCCACTTTTCCTGAAAACGCCCTAGGGCGCTTCGTTCGAGAAGACGATGGTGCCGGATGCGGCGAACATGCCGCCGACGCCATGCGCGATGGAGATTTTAGCTCCCGGCACCTGAGCGGGCGCGATGCCCCTCATCTGGCGCACGCTCTCCTGCAATGCATACATGCCATACATACCCGAATGCATGTAGGAGAGGCCGCCACCATTGGTGTTGAGCGGCAGGGTGCCGCCCGGCCGCGTATTGCCCTCGCGGATGAAGGCAGCGCCCTCGCCCCGCTCGCAGAAGCCGAGGTCTTCGAGCCCGTAGACCGGCAGATGCGCGAAGGCATCGTAGATCATCAGGTGGTCGACGTCGGCGTGCTTGATGCCCGCTTCGTCGAAAGCCTTCTTGCCCGAAACACGGAAGGCCTTCGAGGTCGTGAAGTCCGCCATCTGGGAGATCATCGGGGTCTCGCAGCTCTCGCCCGTGCCGAGAATGTAGACGGGCTTCTGCGGGAAGTCCTTCGCGCGTTCGGCACTCGTCAGGATCAGCGCGCCGCCGCCATCCGTCACCAGGCAGCACATGAGAAGGCGGAAGGGCCAGGCGATCATCTTCGAGTTGAGAACGTCGTCCACCGTGATCGGATCGCGGAAGGAGGCGCGCGGGTTCATGGCCGCCCATTCGCGCTGCACCACGGCGACATTGGCGATGTCCTCTTCCGTGACGCCATATTGTTTCATGTAGCGAAGCGCCGGAATGGTGAACATGGTCGGCGGGTTGGTGATGCCGTAGGGCACTTCGAACTGGCCCTGCTGGCTTGCCGGATCGCGGCTGAAGCGGCGCGCGCCGACGCGGGAGCGGCCGGACTCTGCATGGGTGATGAGCACCGTGTTGCAGAGACCTTCGTTGATTGCCGCCGCCGCGTGGCGGACATGCAGCATGAAGGAACAGCCGCCGACGCTGGTGCCATCGACCCATGTCGGCGTGATGCCGAGATAGTGTGCGACCTCGACCGGGCTGTCGCCTGCCGTCGCGATGCCGTCGATGTCCTTTGCGGTGAGGCCTGCATCCCTCATCGCGTTCAATGCCGCGTCCGCATGCAGCATCAGCTGTGAGGTGTTCGGGATCTTGCCCATTTCCGTCGTTTCGGCGGCGCCGACGACGGCCACTGTTTTCTGCTTCATTATTGACTCAGCCTTTCGCGGGACGGAACTTCGGGAGGCTGATCTCGTCGTTCGCCTTCTCGAAGGTCACTTCGAGGGGCATGTCGAGGACGAGGGCTTCCGGCGTTTGCGGGCAGCCGACGATGTTCGTCATCATGCGCGGCCCTTCGGCGAGTTCGACCACGGCGATCGAATGCGGCTTGTCGCCGAAATCGGGGCGCGGTCGATGGTTGATGATGTAGCTGTAAAGCGTTGCCTTGCCGCTGGCCTTGTAGACCTCGACCTCGCGCGAGCTGCAGGCCGGGCAGAAGGGACGGGGTGGGAAATAGCTTTGCTTGCAGCTCGTGCAGCGTTGCAGTCTCAGTTCTCCCTCGCGGCAGCCCGCCCAGAAATGCTGGGTCTCGGGCGTCGGCAAGGGAAGCGGGCGATTATATTCCGCCATGTCGTGCTCCCTGACTTTTTGTCGGTTTCTTGTGGCGGGAGGATAGCCGCGACGGGGATTTTGGCAAACTCCCGGATTTCCGCGGCTTTGCGGCGTTGAAATCACGGGTTTCGGGGCCTATGTTTCGATATGAAACAGTGACGGGATTGTCATGGGCGCGCGTCTTTTCATTCTGGCCGGATTTCTGGCGGCTTGCCTTGCAGGGCCGGCGGCGGCGGACGGCGTGCGCTGGATCGACCCCTGGGCACCCGAAGAGCTCGCGGGCGGGGCAGGGCCCCATTGGATCGACCCCTGGGCGGAAGAAGACTGCGGTTGCGCCCCGGGAAATGCGGACCTCACAGGTTCCGTGGAACTCGCGGGGTTCACCGGCGGCGTCGGCAACCGGCAGACCATCGTCGTGATCCAGAACGGCTTCACTTTCCATCGCCCGCTTCCGGCGGGGCAGGCCGCGATGACGGGTGCCCGCGCCGCTCCCGTCCATCCGCTTGGCCGCCCGCGTTTCTGAGCCTTTTCACGCAAATCCGTGGAACGTCGCGAAGCTGTCCAGCGGTTCGCGCTCGGCGACGAGCGTGTTCACGGGCGCCGTCTCGTCCGCATAGCCGAGCGACATGCCGCAGACGATGTATTCGTCGTCGGGCACGTTCAGCACGCGCCGCGTTACGCTCCAGAAGCTGTTCCATGCGCCCTGCGAGCAGGTGTCGAGCCCGCGCGATTTCGCCGCCAGCATGATCGACTGCATGAAGATGCCGATATCGATGAAGCTCATGGCATCGAGGTCCTTGTCGATCGTGAAGATGAGGCCGACCGGTGCGTCGAAGAACCGGTAGTTGCGGCCCCATTGCCGCCAGTTCGCGGCTTCGTCGCCCTTGGGAATGCCAAGGAGGCCGTACATCGCCTTGCCGAGCGTACGCATGCGTGTTGTGTAGGGCTCCTTGCGCTTGGATGTGCGCGGAAATTCGGCGCCCGCATCGGCGGGCCGCGTTTCGCGATGCGCAAGCACTTCCTCTTCGAGGCGGCGGCGCGTTTCGCCCGCCACCACGTGCACTTTCCATGGCTGGATATTGGTTCCGGAGGGCGAGCATCGTGCCAGCTCGAGAATTTCCCTTACGAGGTCGAGCGATACGGGATCGGGCCTGAAGGCACGCACGGATTTCCGCGCCTTCAGCGCTTCGTCGAGATTCATGGGGCAAACTCCGGAGGTCAGATTTCGATGCCGGATTGTTAGCAGGCAGATCGCGCCCCGCAAGGGTTCTTCCCCCGCTCTTGATATTATTGCACTTGCCATGCCATAAATTGCGGCTCGCAGCCGTCCCCGGAGGAGAAAATGAAACTCGCACATGTTGTGACGCTTGCCGCCGCTCTTCTCGCTTTGCCGGGGTTTCCGGCACAGGCGCAGGACGCGCGGCCCAACATCGTGCTCATCCTCATCGACGATGTCGGCTTCAGCGATCTCGGCGCCTATGGCAGCGAGATCGCCACGCCCAATATCGATGCACTTGCGGCGCGCGGTGCGCTGTTTTCGAATTTCCACGCTTCGCCCATCTGCGCGCCGTCCCGCGCCATGCTGATGACGGGTGTCGACAGCCACCTGGCGGGTGTCGGCAACCTGCCGGAATCCCTGCCCCTCGAGCATCGCGGCGAACCGGCCTATCTCGGTCACCTCGCGGATGATGTGATCACCGTGGCAAGCCGTCTCCAGGCGGCGGGCTACCGCACGACGATGGCAGGCAAGTGGCACCTCGGTCACGAAGAGCCGCACATGCTGCCGCCGGCGCATGGTTTCGACCGTTCCTTCGTGCTCGATGCGTCGGGTGCGGACAATTGGGAGAAGCGGCCCTATCTGCCGATCTACGACGATGCGCCCTGGTTCGAGGATGGCGAGCCCGCAGATCTGCCAGAGGATTTCTATTCCTCGAAGTTCATCGTCGACAAGACCATCGAATATCTCGATGAGAACAAGGCGAGCGAGCGCCCCTTCTTCTCCTATCTCGCCTTTCAGGCCAATCACATTCCGGTGCAGGCGCCACGCGCGTTCGTCGACAAATATATCGGCGTCTACGACAAGGGCTGGCATGCGCTGCGGCAGTCGCGGTTCGAGGGCGTGGTGGATCGCGGCCTTGTGCCGGGCGATGCCGCGCTCGGGCCCATGCCCGAAGGGCTCAGGGACTGGGACGCGCTGACCGCTGAAGAGAAGGAAATCCGGGCGATGAGCATGGCCGTTCATGCGGGCATGCTCGAAGCGATGGATCATCATGTCGGACGCTTTGTGGAGCATCTGAAGCAGACCGGCGACTACGACAACACGATCTTCTTTGTCCTTTCGGACAATGGCCCCGAGCCGAGCGATCCCCTTGCGACGCCGGGCTTCGCGCAATGGCTCTGGTGGGTGGGCTACAGCCGCGATCTCGACAGGCTCGGCGAGAAAGGCACCTTCGCCTTCATCGGCCCGGAATTCGCGAATGCCGATGCCGCGCCCGGCTCCTTCTTCAAGCTCTATGCGGGCGAGGGCGGCGTTCGCGTGCCCTTCATCGTTGCGGGCGAGGGTGTTTCCGCCGCCACGCGTCATGGCTTCAGCTTCATCACCGACATTGCGCCGACGATTCTGGATTTCGCGGGTATCTCGGCGGGAAGCGAGTTCAAGGGTGAGCCGGTGAAGGAGATGACTGGGCGTTCGCTGCTGCCGGTGCTGCGCGGCGAAGCGGCTTCTCCCTATTCGGATGAGGATGCGGTCGGCATGGAAGCGGCGGGCAATGTCGCGCTCTTCCGCGGCGGCTACAAGCTCATGCGCAACCTGCCGCCCTATGGCGACACCGAATGGTATCTCTACAACCTTGCGGAAGATCCCGGCGAGACGAAGGATTTGAAGGACGCAGAGCCCGAGCGGTTCGCCCTGATGATGCGGGAATACGAAGCCTATGCCGCGTCGGTTGGCGCGCTCGAGGTCCCGGCGGGCTACCAGCAGATGAAACAGCTTACCGTCAACCGGCTCCACGACCGCCGCGGGCAGCTTGTCGTCGCCGGGCTTGTTGCGGCGGGTATTCTCGGCGGTCTCGTCTGGCTTGCGTTCCTCGGCATCCGCAGGCTGCGGCGCGGCTAGACCTTCATCAGCTCGCGCAGCACGTCCGTCTGGGTGTTCTTGCCGAGCTTGTCCTTGATATGGGCGAACTGCGTGCGCACGGTGTTGACGCTGCAGCCGCGCTCCTTCGCGATCTCGGCGATGCTGCGCCCGAGAACGAAGAGAACGGCGACCTCGGCTTCTGCCCGCGTGAAGCCGAAAGCAAGTTCGTATTCCTCCGGCAGCGGATCGCGGCCGACGACCGGTATGACGTCTTCGAGGCGAGGGTTCGCCGCGAGGATTTCCTCGACAAAGCCGACGGAATGAAGGGCGCCCCAGCGCCTGATCTCCGCGATGCGGCGCCTTATGTGCGCGATGTCGTGGCCGAGCGTGCCGGCTATCCGGTTGCGCAGGAGGTCTTCGTCAGACATGCGGCCTCTCCCGGTCTTCGCGTTCGCCGCCGCGGCGGGAAGCGCTGCCGAACCGGTCGTTCATGAAGGCACCGATCTCCCCGATGGCGCGCCGCGATTCCGGAAGCAGTGTGCCGAGGCGTTGCCAGCCATGCGGCATCGGCGGGTGAAAACGGAGTTCCGTTTCCGATTTGGCGGTCCGGAGTTTTGCGTCGATGCGGAGTGCGTCGTCGAGAAGGATGTCGCTGGTGCTCACCTGGATGAAGGCGGGAGGCATGCCGGAAAGATCGGCGAAGACCGGCGAGGCCAGGGGGTCGGCGGGCATGTGACCCTGCAGATAGAGCTCGCGGCAGATCATCATGATCTCGATATTGTTCGAAAGCGACGATTTGCGCGCGTTGGTCAGCATCGAGCGGCCCGACATGGTCATGTCCGCCCAGGGTGCGAGCAGCGTCATGGCGGCCGGCATCGGCAGGTTTCGCTCCCGCAACAGAAGCAGCGCGCCGAGCGCGATGCCGCCGCCGGCGCTGTCGCCGACTATCTGTATGCGCGACGAATCGTGTCCTTCCTCGAGCAACCACTCGTAAGCATCGGCCACATCTTCCAGGGCGGCGGGAAAAGGATTCTCCGGCGCAATCCGGTAGTCGACGGCGAGAGCGGTGGCGCGCGTGAGGGCGCAGAGATGGGCGGCGAGGCTCAGATGAAGCTTCGACTGACCGAAGATGAATGAGCCGCTGTGAACGAAAAGGAAAACCCTGTTCTTCTCGCTTTCCGGCATGGTTACCCAGTCGGCGGGAACCGGCGCCGAGGTGGCCCGCGAGACATGCATGCCTTCGGGGGCAAATGTCATGATGCTTTCGGCGCGGTGAACGGCGCGGCGGGCGCTCGCCGTATCGAAGCGTCTGGCGTCACCCTCCGTGCGCGGCGTGAGCGCGCGCATCGCATTCACATAGACGAAGTTGAACAGTCTTCCGCGCAAGGTGAGGCGGGGCACAGGCTGCGGCGGCAGCAGATGCGCGCCTGAAGGAAGAGCGAGATTTCTTGCCGTCATGTGAGCACATCCTCCAATGCCGTATCGCGATGGCAGGCGGGCAGCCGCTCCCGTTACTACTATGTCGGCAAAAGAGCCGCGCATCATCAATTTTGGTGATTTCAGCCAACCCCCCTCTTCCTATCATCGGACGAACGCCCCGAATCCGGGGCTGAAAAGGCGCTGGAGGGGCATCATGACGGGGCGAAATCGCGCGGGCAGGTTCGATGTGAAATGGGGATTTCTTGCTCTTGTGGCGGCGGGCATCCTGCTGCTGCCTGGATGCGTTGCCCCGGCGAAAGATTCCCGATACGACCCGCCGAGCCTGCAGCTGGAGACGCCTCTGGACAATGGCGAGTCCATCATGGACGAACTCCAGCCCGGGCCTGTGGGCGAGGTGGCGCCCCGGAGCTACAGCATGGAGGAGCTCGTCGCCGAGATCGAGGAGATGCAGCGGCGCTGCCAGCGCGGCGACGAATACAGCGATGACTACCGCGAGCGCTATCGCCGGCTGCGCGCCGAGCTGCAGGAGGGTGCCAACAAGGAAGCCAAGGCGCTCGGCGATGCCGGCAAGGATCCTTACGAGGACCCGCGCGTCAAATATATGCACGAAGCGCTTATCCGCCTGCCAGCCAATCCCGACTGTCACAAGAAGGTCGTTGGCTACCAGCCCGAATATGGCGTTTCTGTCGAAGGCGGCATCGGCGGCATGAGGGTCGGACTGCCGGGCTATCGATTCCTCGGTACGGAACTCGGCGGCATTCCGAACCTCAGCAACGGCTATCATTTCGAAGACGACGAAACGGCGAGCGTCCAGAAGCTCGGCGGCGGGTTCGACCTCGAGCGCGCCATGCTGGGGGCGGCGAGGATGCGGGTCCAGTTCGGTTACACGCGGACAAGTCTCGAAGCGGACCGCAACACCGGCGCTTTCGACCCGATGGGCGCCTCGCTTCTCATACCCGGGACCGGCGACGGACCCTCCGGCGCAGGTTTCTCACTGCCGACCGCGGGCGGCCTCAACGTCGTGACCTCATCGTCCTACCGGCTCGAGTACGACAGCGACGACTTCTACGCGAAGTTCATGGGCGAATACTGGTGCGACGAGGACTTCGACGATGAAGATCCCGGCCTCGGCACCTTCCCCTATTTCGGCTTGCGCTATACGAGCAGCGATTTCCGCCAGCGCTTCGGCGGGTCCATCCCCGGATTTGCCCGCGACTTCGAATACAATACGGATGTGGATACAAAGTCCTGGGGGCCGATCGCGGGCGTCCAGGTCGTGAAGCCGGTGGCCGGGTCGCCGGTCATGCTGCGCGCCGGCGTAACGGCCTCTGTCGAGTTCAACGATGCGAGCGGCTCGGACAGTCTCGACTTCACCGGCTTCGGGCGCCAGACCATGCGATTGTCGAACGACGACACGACGCTCAGCTACACGGTGAATGCCGGTGTGACCGTCGGGGCAACGTCGCCCATCCAGTTCGACGTCGACGCGTTTGCAGGGTCGATCGGCAACACACCGGTCGTGACGCGCAACGGTGTGGGACCCTCGCGGCTCGAGATGGAGCGAAGCGACTATGTGGGAGCGGCTCTCCGGACGACCTTCCGCTTCTAGCGGCGGTCAGAGCCCGAGCACCGCCTTCGACATGATGTTGCGCTGGATCTCGTTCGTGCCCGCATGGATCGAGCCCGCGCGGTCGTTGAGATATTTCGGCGTCACGGCCCATGAATAGTCCGGGCCGACCGGCGTCCCGTTCGGCGAGACGGAAGGCGCGTCCGGCACCGGTCCGCCAGGTGCCGTCGCGTGCGGCTGGAACGGCAACGCGTAGTGCGCCACGGCTCCGAGCGCAAGTTCCGTCAGGCGCTGGCTCAGTTCGGTGCCGCGCGTCTTCAGAAGCGAACTTTCCGCGCCCGGCGCGTCGCCATGGCTCAGCGCCGACATGATGCGGTGCTCGGTATATTCGAGCGCGGTGATTTCGGCGGCGGCTTCGGCGAGCTTGCGCGCGAAACTCTCGTCGCCGATCAGGCGCCCGCTGCCGTCGCCGCTTCTCGCGCCGCCATGCGGCGAATGCGGTCGAGCCGCGTGTGCAGTCCCGGTGCATAGGCGTGTCCGCCGCGTTCGAACTGCATGAGATATTTTGCGACCGTCCAGCCTTCGCCGACCTTGCCGACGACGTTCTTCTTCGGCACGCGCACATCGGTGAAGAAAATCTGGTTCTGGATGTGCTCGCGGGAGAGCATGACGAGCGGCTCCACCTTCACGCCGGGCGTGTCCATGTCGATCAGGACGAAGGTGATGCCGCGCTGGGGAATGTCTTCCTTCGAGGTCCGCACGAGATTGAAGATGCGGTTCGCGTAGTTGGCATGCGTCGTCCAGATCTTCTGGCCGTTGCAGACGAAATCGTCGCCGTCTTCTCGCGCGCTCATCTGCAGGCTTGCAAGGCCGGAGCCCGAGCCCGGCTCCGAATATCCCTGACACCAGAAATCCTCGCCGGAGAGGATGCACGGCAGATAATACGCCTTCTGTTCGGGCGTGCCATAGCCGATCAACACCGGGCCGCACATGCCGAGCCCCATCGGCGAGAGCGGCGTCCGCCGCACCGAATGCGAGTTCCACGGTTTCCTCCCGGTATTCATTCCAATATCGTTTCGAGGAGCAGGCCGCTGGCTACCCTGTGCTGTCAAATGGCTCCCTTTTGGCGAGCATTTCGTTAGGTCATTCTGGATATGTCGGTGGCATAATGAGCATTCAGCCCGGAGGCCGGACCATGAGCGATGACAACGAGCGGCTTGAACTGCATCAGTTCCCCTATTCGCATTACAACGAAAAGGTCCGCTGGGCGCTCGACTTCAAGAACGTGCCGCACCGGCGCATTTCCTATCTGCCGGGGCCGCACATGACGGCGCTGCGGAAACTGGCGGGGACGTCGGCGACGCCGGTGCTGCGGGTTGGCGGCGTGGTGGTTGCGGGCTCCGCCGAGATCATCGATGTGCTGGAGGGGCAGTATCCCGAGCCGCCGCTCTATCCGGCCGATCCTGCGCAGCGCAGGGCCGCGCTCGATATTCAGGCCTATTTCGACGAAGAGGTGGCGCCGGCCGTGCGCCGCGCGCTCTTTGCGGAGCTGTTGCGGGAGCCGGCCTATCTCTGCCGTCTTTTCGCATCGGAGAAACCGTTCCTCACACGGCTCGCCTATCGCGCGATGCAACCTGCCATCCGTCCGGTGATGCGCCACATGATGCAGATCGACAGCGAGCATCTCGGCACGGCGCGGTATACGATCCGTACCGCCCTCGACAGGGTCGCCGCTCAAGCGGGGCCCGACGGCTATCTGGTGGGCGGCAGTTTCAGTATCGCCGACCTCTCGGCGGCGGCGCTTCTCGCACCGGCCTGCGACGTCTCCCATCCCGACATGGCACTGCCTGCGCCCCATCCGGCGCGGGTGGCGGCCTGGTTCGCGGAATGGGCGGACCATCCGGGCACCGCGTGGGTCCGGTCGATCTATGAGAAGCATCGCCCGCGCCGCGTGCTGCCCTTGCGGGCGGCCGCCGACTAAATTCCGCAAGGGCCGGGCTGGAAAGCGCCGTTCGTTTCACGTAAAGGAGGGGCAGTTCCCGCAAGAGGGACCGATTCCGGGAAGGCGCCTCATTCCATGCCCGCCGACGACGAAACACGCACAGCGGCAAACGCTGCGCCGGTGCAGGCTCCGCCGCCCGCACCGGAGGAGTCTCCGCGCCGGACGACGCCGCAGGAGCGCAAACGCGCCTTTCTCATTCTTTTCGTCTGTCTCCTGTCGGTCGGCATGGGGCAGACGCTCGTCTTCGCCGTCCTGCCGCCGATTGCCGCCGATCTCGGCATGAGCGAGTTCGAGACGACGATGATCTTTTCGCTCTCCGCCGCGCTCTGGGTGCTCACCAGCACCTTCTGGGGGCGGCGCAGCGACGTCATGGGACGAAAGCCCGTCATTCTCATCGGGGTTTTCGGCTTCGCGATCTCGACCTCGCTTGTCGGCGTCGTGCTGCTCGCCGGGTACCAGCAGTGGATTTCGATCGCGCTGATGTTTCCGCTCGTCATGGGCGCGCGGGCGATCTTCGGCATTTTCGGCTCGGGCTCCATGCCCGCCTCGCAGGCCTATGTCGCCGACCGCACGACGCGGGCAGAGCGCGCGGGTTCGATTGCGCAGATCGGCGCGGCCTTCGGCCTCGGCACGGTGGTGGGGCCGGGTGTTGCCGCCGCCTTCGCGGAAATTCACATTCTGGCGCCGTTCTTCGCCGTAGGGCTTCTCGCCTTTGTCAGCGGTGTTGCAATCTGGGTGCTGCTTCCCGAGCGCACGCGGCCGAAGAAGCTTCTCAGCGAAAAGCAGGAGCAGCGCGCGGCGCTCAACTGGCGCGCGCCGAACGTCTTGCCCTGGCTCGTCATCGGCGTGGTGCTCAGTCTCAGCCAGTCGATCATGATGCAGCTCTTCGCCTTCTATCTGATGGCGGAGCTCGGCATGCAGGGTTCAGAGGCGACGCAGCTGGTCAGCGTCGGCATGATGGCGATGGCGATGGCGACGCTCGTCGCCCAGCTCGGCCTCATCCAGCGCTTCGACCTGCCGGTGCAGTTCCTGCTGCGCTGGGGGGCGATCACGATGATCGTCTCCTTCGCCATGCTGGTCTTCGGCGGCTCCTATGGCGTGCTCGTTTCGGCGCTGGCGCTGGCGGGCCTCGGCTTCGGCTTCCTGCGCTCGGGCCTTTCGGCGGGCGCCTCGCTCTCGGTTTCGCTGAAGGATCAGGGCGCGGTTGCCGGTCTCATCGGCTCCACGGCGGCGACGGGGCACATTCTCAACCCGGCCATCGGCATTCCGCTCTTTTATGTGCTGCATGCCGCGCCGTTCATGCTCGGCATCGCGCTCATGGTGCTGATCCTCGCCTTCGCGGTCTTCCATCCGGTGCTGAAGACGCTGCGCGGCGCCGATGCCAGCATGGTCGATGAAGACGAGGAAGAGATCGGGCTGCATTAAGCACCCCGCCGCCCTTCTACCGGCATGCGCGCGTCAGCGACGATCCCCCGAGCAGGAGAATGGCGCCCACCGCCGCCGCGACGATCCAGAAAAAATAGGCCGGGTCGTAGTGCGAGCCGTAGTTCGGGAACATGAAGAAGGCGACATTGCTCATCGCGTGGAAGAGCGCCGCGATGAAGACGCTGCGCCCGCCATTCACATAGAGCCAGACGGTGACGATCCGCAGCAGCAGCGTGACACCGCAATGCCAGGCGACCCATTCCGCGCTTCGGTCGAGCTGAAAATAGGGAATGAGGTGCCACGCCGCCCAGAAGGCGCCGATGATGAGTGCGGCCGTCAGCGCACTCCATCGTCCCTGCATGCGGTCAAAGGCGAAGCCGTCCCATCCAAGTTCCTCGCCCAGGCCCGCCGCGAAGAAGGCCACGAGGAAGACAGGGAGGACAATGAACGGCAAATGCGGTTCGGGAAGCGGCGCGCCCGCAAGCGTCATCGCAAGCCAGGCGAGGAAAAGCGTACCCGGCATGAACAGGATCGCCACCGCATACCAGCCCGCGCCTGGAATACGGCGATAGTCGAATGAACGCTTGAGGAAATCGCGCGCGGCAGCCCGTCCGTCTTCCCGCCAGACCAGAATGAGCGCGGCTATCGCCGGCAGAAAGGCCATAAGCGCGCTCACGGGAAGGTCGATCGGGATCAGATCGGAAAGGCTGTCGGCAAGGTAGCCAAGGACCCAGAAGGGTACCGACAGGGCGAAGACCAGTCCAAAGAAGGGCAGCAGGGCGCGCGGTTGCGACATGTTCATCGGCGGGGTCCGTCTATCCGTGGCCTGACGATGATCGTAGCCGGGAACCCGGCCGGTTCAAAAGGAGCGGTTGCCCGTGTGGACGCCCATAAGGTTTGCCAGATGAACGAGCATGACGACCGCGATGAGGATCGACAGGAAAATGAGGGGCGTCGTCGGCAGCAGGCGCACTTTCCCGGGCTCGGCAGGGCGCCGTTCGAGCCAGATCAGAAATCCCGCCGCCGCGACGCTTGCCGCCAGCAAGGTCAGCGTGACGGCGAGCGTCACCCCAATGCTCCTTCGGCATACCACTGCGCCATGAGCGCGCCCACCGCCGCGGCGAAGGCCTGCGGCTGGTCCAGCATGATGTGGTGCTGGGCGCCGGGAATCGTGAAGGCAGGTTTTTCCGGCGCAAGGCGGCGAAGAAAGTCGAGCTTCTCCGGTTCGTAGTCCTTGCTTTCGAGGCCGAACATCGTGGCTCCCCTGCAGGCAAGGTTTGCGTAGATGTCGGCATGGTCGCTGCCCATGCGCAGACCATTGAAAATCGAATGATCGAATTTCCAGGTCCAGCCGCTCTCCTCGAACGTCCGCTTGCCGCGCGTCTCTCCGGCCTTCACCTCGCGCAGGCTCAGGGGACCGATATGGTCGAGAATGAAACCGTTGGCGCAGGGTTGCAGCGGCGCGAGGCGGAAGCGCGATTTTGCCTCGTCGAAGCTATTGTAGATTTTCGTTGCGCGCCGCTCGGGGCCGTTCAGGAACCACTCATGCGCGTCGTCGGCGGGACGCACGGTGAAGTCGCAGAGGATGAGCCCGCCAAGCTTCTCGCCGTAATGTTTCGCGGCCATCAGGGACACGAAACCGCCGAAGGAATGGCCGACGATCACGGGCTTGGGGCCGAGCCCGGCCGCGAGCGCCACCTCGCCGATCTCGCGGGCAAAGGTGTCGCGCGAATAGTCCATGCGCCAGTCGCTGTCGCCCATGCCGCCGAGATCCATCGAGGCGACATTGAAATGCTGGGTGAGCAGCGGCGCGATGAAGGAAAACCAGTGCGCATGCGCGCCGTTGCCATGCACGAAGAGGAGACCGGGCCGGTTCGTATCGCCGTTCCCCCAGTAGAGATAGTGGATGCTCGTGCCGTCCACCGTCAGGCGGCGGCTCTCATGGGGCGCCGCCAGCGCCTCGCGGAACCATTGCGGCCGATGGCGGATCACGTCCTCGTCGGGGATCGTCCGCACGGCCGGGTCGGTCAGGTAATTCTCTGTCGGCTTCTCATGCGCCATGTCGCACGCCATCGGTTCCTGCTTGGCCGGGATTTGCCGGAAACGGCAGGTTTTCTGCAGAATCGGGAGCAAAGATGACGCCTGCGCCATTTTTGCTTCGGGGCATGGTCTATCCCGATTTCGATCTTCGGAAAAGAGGCGCGTTCTCGCATCGGACGATCTTCAGCCGGGGTAACAGAATATGGATCGACGTGCCGCCGTCCCGTCCCTCGAAGGCATGCTTGATGGCGTTGGATACAAGTTCTCCCAGCACCACTGCGAGGGTGGTGGCGTCGCGGGACGACACGACCAGCGGCTCGAAATTGCCGGCTCCGGCGAGCGCGATGGTCCGGTCCAGGATTTCGATCCGCTTGCGGGCGACATCGTGGAGCGCCTTCACGTTCTGCAATTGGACCGGCCTGTCCGCGACACGCCGCTCAAGCGCGGCCAGTTTGCGTTCGATCTCGAGCCGCGCCGTGTAGTAGGGATCGAGATAAGCGGGATCGCGGGTCAGCAGAAAGCCGCGCTGCCCTGTTTCGGTATCCTGGATCAGGCTGAAGATCGTGTGGAACTCCACGCGAATGCCAATGGTATCCGCAACTGCCGCCGCATTCTCCCGGGCGCGCGCGACAAGGAGCAGCGAGGCCATGCCTGCCCCCGGGAGCATGGCGAAGGCAAGGGCCACGAGCAGCGTGTTCGCCCGGCGCATATTCGCCGTGTCGGCTTTCCGGACCTCGAAAGGACGCATCAATTCATGGGTTCCCGAAGGCAGGCCGCAGGGTTTGGCCGATTGCGTAAAATCCGCTTTTCTGGAAGCGTAACAAAGTGGGGGAGAATGCCCATAGCGGATAAGGAGAGGCGCCTTGGGGGAGGGTGGGAATCCCCCGGTTCGGAGGGCTTTTCCCGGTTGACAGGGGAGGGGGCGCCCCTTAGCTTCCGCGCCAACATTCAAGGGCGTTCCGGCATCGGGCCGGGGGCGGGGCGCATGTTTTGCGCCGATCCGCGGGAGCCCGAGCCGAGGTTGAACCATGAAGATCCGTAACTCGTTGAAATCGCTGCGTGGCCGGCATCGGGATAACCGTCTCGTCCGCCGCAAGGGCCGCATCTACATCATCAACAAGACCAATCCGCGCTTCAAGGCCCGCCAGGGCTGAGGATGCCGGCACCTCGTGTGCGTCAGGTTGAGAAAATTCAGGCCGCTGCCTCCGGGTAGCGGCCTTTTTCTTTGCGCACTTGATTCTTACCCAAATTGAGATATATTTTTGGCATATATCATAAGGCGGTTGGAGTTTTTCATGGATGTCGCAAAGATATTCTGGTCCGGACGCTCCCAAGCCGTCCGGCTTCCCAAGGAATTTCGCTTCGATACCGACCGCGTGCGGATCAGGCGTCACGGTCAGGCCGTCATTCTCGAACCTGTCGCCAGCGATTGGGCGTGGCTTGAGAATGTGGTCGGTCCGGTGGACGAAGATTTCGAGCGTGCCGCCAATGAGCGGCCAGCGGATCAGGAGCGCCCGGCGCTGGACTTCTTCAAGTGAGATTTCTGTTCGACACCAATGCGGTCATCGCCCTGCTGAAGGGGCATGAAGGATTTCTCGGCCGGTTGCACGGCTACCGGCCCGATGATTTCGGTTTGCCGTCTATTGTTGCGCACGAACTCTATTACGGTGCTCATAAAGGGCAGCGCGTCGCCGCGAATCTTGCGCGCCTGGACGCGCTCCAGTTCGAGGTGGTGGAATTCGACAGGGAAGATGCGCGAAAGGCCGGTGAGCTTCGCGCAAGCCTCGCCGCTTCGGGCATGCCTATCGGTCCCTACGACGTCTTGATTGCAGGGCAGGCTCTGTCGCGCGGTCTTGTTCTCATCACGCACAACATGCGCGAGTTTCGCCGGGTGCCGGAACTTGCGATCGAGGATTGGGAATGATCGGCGCAGTCATCTTCGATATGGGCAATGTCCTGATCGACTGGGACCCTCATGAGGCTTACCGGCCTCACCTGCCTGACGCAGGGGGGAGAGTGGCATTTCTTGGCCGCTATTTCCGGCTCATGTACGATGCTGTTCACGACGATCCTCGGCCGATCGGAGAATGTCTTGCGCCCCTGAAGGCGGAGTTTCCCCAATACCGTCATCTGATCGAGGTGTATGAGCGCCAATGGCACCTCTTTCTGAGGGGGCCGATGACGGACAGTGTTGTGCTGGTCGAGCGTCTTCATGAGCGAGGCATCCCGCTCTACGGGCTTACTAACTGGCCGCATCGGGTCTGGCCGCCACAAGCCACAAGAGGTCGCGGGCGTCGCCGATCCGGCGGCTTACGCTTTTTTGGGCAGGTTCAGGGATATTGTGGTTTCGGGGCGGGAGCGGATGCGGAAGCCCGAGCCGCGAATCTACGCCTTGGCGCTTCGGCGCTTTGGGCTGGAAGCTGACGAGGCCCTTTTCGTGGACGATCCGCCGGAAAATGTCGACGCGGCCGCGAGCCTCGGTTTTCACACCCACCATTTCACCGGCGCCGATGCCCTTGCTCTCGACCTCGCTCGCCACGGCCTCCCCTGAGCTTCGGTAGTGCCTCAGTTTGTCAGAAAGCCCGAGACTTTTTGGTCCGGCGCATTCATCCGGGGAAAATCCGGGGAGTGGCCAAACTGTGGGGCTTCGGGGTATTTGCCTTCGTCCTCGCTCCCGGGGTTAATATGCGTTCCTTCCGCCCGGGGCTCCCGGGAAGGGGGCGGACCGACCGATCTCAGCGAAAGGCAGGCCATGAGCGACCGCTTCATGATTTACGGGGCCACGGGCTATACGGGCAAGCTCATCGCCCGCACGGCGAAGGCGCGGGGGCTGAACCCGCTGCTGGCGGGGCGCAATGAGGCACGGCTCAAATCGATCGCTGCCCAGCATGGCTTCGAATACCAGGCGATCTCGCTCGACGAGCCGGAGGCGCTGGATGCGGGCCTCGCGCAGGTCGATGCAGTGCTCCACATCGCCGGACCCTTTTCGCAAACCTCGAAGCCGATGGTCGATGCCTGCCTGCGTACCGGCACGCATTACCTCGACATTACCGGCGAGATCGATGTCTTCGAGGCCTGCGCCGCGCGCGACGAGGAGGCGAAAAAGGCGGGCGTCATGCTCATGCCCGGTGTCGGCTTCGACGTCGTTCCGAGCGATTGCCTTGCCGCCCACATGAAAGCGCGCATGCCGGACGGGACGGAGCTGACGCTCGGCATTTCGGGTCTCGGCCAGATGTCGCATGGCACGGCGAAGACCGGCATCGAGAGCATCGGCAAGGGCACACGCATCCGCCGCGGCGGGCGGATCGTCGCCGCGAAGAAAACGCCGCGGCGCGAAATCGATTTCGGACAGGGGCCAAAGCCCGCCATCGCTGTCGGCTGGGGCGATGTTTCGACGGCCTGGCATTCGACGCATATTCCCGACATCACGGTCTATTTCGAAAGCAGTCCGCAATTCGAGCAAATGGCGAAGATGGGCCGCATCGCGCGCTGGGTGATGGCCCGCGGACCGATCCAGCGCGCGCTCAAGAAGCGCATCGAGCGGCAGCCCGAAGGTCCGAGCGATGCCGAGCGCCGCCAGGGTTATTCCATCCTGTTCGGTGAAGCCGTCAATGCGCAGGGAGAGCGCGTGCAGTCGCGCCTCTCGACGCCCGAGGGCTATACGCTCACCGCCATGACGAGCCTCGAGATCGTGGGGCGCGTGCTGGCCGGCGAGGCGAAGCCCGGCTACCAGACGCCGTCCTCCGTCTTCGGGCCCGACTTCATCGCGACTTTCGAGGGCTGCACCTATCAGGACCTGAACGGATGAAGGCGGAACGTCATTTGGTTTCCCGTCTGTCGGGCACTATCATTTGTTCATGATCCTGCGGGTCCTTTTTTGCCTCCTGCTCATGGCACCGGCGCTTGCGACGGCGGCCGAAGTGCCGCTCGCACCCGGCAAGGCGGAGGCGCGCAGGGCCGTTCTCGACAAGCTCTATGCCGAACTCGCCACGGCGCAGGACGAAGGGGCCGCCCGTGCGCTCGAAAGCGCGATCCAGAGCGTCTGGCTCGAAAGCGGCAGCCCGAGCATTGATCTCCTGATGAGCCGCGGCCTCGATGCGCTGCGCGAGGATGATTTCGACCGCGCCTATTTCTATTTCGACGAGGTGGTGACGCTGGCGCCGGGCTTCGCGGAGGGCTGGAACAAGCGCGCCACCATTCACTACATCCGCGAGGATTATGCGCGCGCGCTGCGCGACATCGAGCATGTGCTGCGTCTCGAACCGCGCCACTTCGAGGCGCTGGCGGGGCTTGGCGTCATTCTGGAGGAGCTTGGCGACAAGAAGGGCGCGCTCGACGCCTATCGCAAGGCGCTCGCGATCAATCCGCAGCTTCTGAACGGCAGGGAGCGCATCGCGCCGCTCGAACTCGAAGTGGAGGGGAGGGGCATTTGACGGTCTTCATTCTCCTCGTTCTCTTCTTTGGCTCGCTCCTCGTCTATTCGGCGCGCGCGGCGGCGTGGGCGGGGGCGACGTGGCCGCCGTCCGGCAAGTTCATCGAACTCGACGGCGAATTCGAAGGATTGCGGCTCCACTATCTCACCTGCGGTGAGAGGCGCGATGGCGTTGCGCCCGTCGTCCTCATTCACGGGGCGAGCGGCAATCTCCGCGACATGGCGGAAGGTCTTGCCGGGCCGCTCTCGCGCGAGACGCTTGTCGTCGCCTTCGACAGGCCGGGGCATGGCTGGAGCGAACGCGGAAACCATCCCGACATCGCCGATCCCGCCATGCAGGCGCGCGCCATCGCGCAGGCCGCGGCAAAAC
>JAGUWA010000209.1 GCA_020062605.1 Parvibaculum sp.
ATGTCGGGCCGGAGGGTTTCGACCAATGCGCCGCCCGCGGCCTCCGCCATTGCAAGGCGATCGGCCGCGTCATCGAGATAGCTCAGATGCGAGGCGACGAGCAGCGACTGGCCCTCGCTCAGCGCGCCCGCTGCATAGGCCATCAGCCATTCGTCGCCGAGGCGGTGCGTCACCGTTTTGCGCTGCGTCAGCGCGTTCATTTCAAATCCTCCAGCGCCGTCCTGAGACGGGCGAACGCAAGTCTCAAACGCGATTTCACCGTGCCGAGCGGGATGCCGAGCCGTTCGGCGATGGCCGAATGCGGCAGGCCTTCGAGAAAGGAAAGCTCGACCACTTCCGCCTGATCGGGCGGCAGGTCCGTGAGCGCGGCGCGCACGCGGACAGCGATTTCGGCGCCGGCCATTTCGTCGTCGGCGGGACGCGCCTCCTCGGGCTGCAGCAGCGGGTCCAGAGGATCGAAGTCGGGCCTGCGCTCGCGGCGCACCGTGTCGATGAAGCGGTTGCGCGCGATGGTGAATATCCATGTGCCGGCGGAGGCCTTCTCGGGATCGAAGAGCGCCGCCTTGCGCCAGACGGTGAGCATCGCTTCCTGAGCGAGGTCTTCGGCCTGACGCTCGTCCACGCGCATGCGCCGGAGATAGGATTTCAGGCGCGGCGCGTAATAGCCGAACAAGCGGGCGAAAGCCGTCCGGTCGGCATCGCGGGCGATGGCGGCGATCAGCGCTGCCATCTCCTCGGGGCTCTCCGGGGGCGTTTCTTCCGACGCCTTGTCGCGGTCCATCAGGCCTAGCTTTCTCAAATGCGGCCGCCAGTTCTGGCGGACGGGTCGGGCCGGTCTGATCTCGAAGGCGGTTTGCATCGGCATATGCGGCATACGCGCGCCCCGCCGGTGCGGATCACCCGGAAATCGGCCTTCGGGCTTGAGTCTAGGGAGAAAAACGCTCCAGCGAAAGCGATGGAGGATCGGCCTCGCGACAGCCCTGTGATCCGGGGCCGGGGACGCCGCGTAAGCATGGCAGTTCGCGTTCATTCCCCAGAGGCTTCAATTCATGGTTCCCTTCGACGACCGCGCCGTTTTTCCCATCGAGCGGCGTTCCGGCCAAAGGCTCAGGATCGCCGTCGCCGGAACCGGCATTTCGGGCCTTGCTGCCGCATGGCTTCTCTCCTCACGCCACGACGTCACGGTCTACGAGAAGGCCACGCGGCCGGGCGGACACTCGAACACGGTCGTCGCCGATTGTCCGGAAGGCGAGGTGCCGGTCGATACGGGCTTCATCGTCTACAATGAAGCGAACTATCCGAACCTCACCGCCATGTTCGATCATCTCGGCGTCGCGACGCAGGAAAGCAACATGTCGTTCGCCGCTTCGCTCGATACGGGCGGGCGGCGGCGCTTCGAATATTCGGGCTCCGGGCTCAACGGATTGTTCGCGGACCGGCGCAACATCGCGTCGTTGCGCATGTGGCGGATGATCGGCGACATCGTGAAGCTTTACCGAGCGGCGCCGTCGCTCATGTTCGCGGAGGGGCTCGACGAAAAGCCGCTCGGCGACTTCCTGCGCGAGCAGGGCTATTCGGCGAGCCTGCGCGACGATCACCTGCTGCCGATGTGCGCGGCGATCTGGTCGCTTCCCGTCGAACAGGTGGAGCAGTTTCCGGCGCTCGCCTTCCTGCGCTTCTTCGACAATCACGGTCTGATGCGCCTGAAGAACCGGCCGGCCTGGCGGACGGTGACGGGCGGCTCGCGCGAATATGTGAAGAAGCTCATGCAACCGCTCGAAGGCCGCATCCGCTATGGCGCGGGCGTTGCCCGTGTCGCGCGCGACGCGGCGGGCGTTACCGTGACGGACGAGCGCGGGGAGAGCGCGCGCTACGATCACATCGTCATCGCCTCGCATAGCGACGAGGCGCTGGCGATGCTCGGCGATGCCGACCACGCAGAGACGCGGATACTCGGTGCGTTGCCCTATCAGCGCAATGTCGCCTGGCTGCACTCCGATCCGGCGTTCATGCCGCAGGAACGGCGCGTCTGGGCGAGCTGGAACTACATGGGCGGCGGCGCGGGAAGCCCGGTCTGCGTGAGCTACTGGATGAACCGGCTGCAGGCCTTGCCGACGGAGCGGCAGCTCTTCGTCACGCTCAATCCCTCGCATGAGCCCGCGCCCGGAACCGTGGTGACGCGGATCAATTACGATCATCCGATTTTCGACGTGGGCGCCTTTGCCGCACAGCGCGAGCTCTGGCAGCTTCAGGGCAAGCGGCGGACATGGTTCTGCGGCGCCTATTTCGGCTCGGGCTTCCACGAGGACGGATTGCAG
>JAGUWA010000312.1 GCA_020062605.1 Parvibaculum sp.
AACGCCTCGTGCGGGAGGGCTTCAAGGGCTCGATCAGCCTGCTCATCACCGGCGACGAGGAAGGCCCCGGCGTCAACGGCACGGCGAAGATGCTCGAAACCCTCGCCGCGCGGGGCGAGACGATCGACCACTGCCTGGTCGGCGAGCCGACCAGCGTCGACAAGCTCGGCGACATGGTGAAGGTCGGACGGCGCGGCAGCATCAATGGCTGGCTCACCGTCTACGGCACACAAGGCCATGTCGCCTATCCGCATCTCGCCGACAATCCGATGCCGCGGCTGCTCGAAATGCTGCGGCGGCTCGATGCGCAGGTGCTGGACGAAGGCACGGATCACTTCCAGCCCTCGAACCTGGAAATCACCTCCGTCGATGTCGGCAATACCGCGACGAACGTCATTCCGGGCGTCGCGCGGGCTGTCCTCAACATCCGCTTCAACGACCGGCACACGGGCGCGGGGCTCGGCCTCTGGATGCGCAAGGTGCTCGATGCGGTGACGCAGGAAATGGGCGGGCGCTACGAGTTCACGACGAAGATTTCGGGCGAAGCCTTCATGACGGAGCCGGGGGATTTCTCCGCGCTCATCGCCGAGGCCATCGAGAAGGTGACGGGGATCGCGCCGGAACTTTCGACCACCGGCGGCACCTCGGACGCGCGCTTCATCCGCGCCTATGCTCCGGTCATCGAATTCGGCCTGCCCAATGCGACCATGCACAAGGCGGACGAGAATGCGGGCGTCGACGACATAACCCGCCTCGCCGACATCTACGAAGCCATATTGCGCGGCTATTTCGCCGGACGGGCCTCTTGAACGCATTCGACATCACCAACGGTCTGACCGGCGCGTGGCGCATAACCGTGAGGGATCCCCGCGCGCAGGCGTGCTTCGATCTCAGCGCCAAGGGCGCGATGCGAAGCTTCACCGCGCTGCTTCTCTCGCTGCCCATCGTCTTCTTCACGGCGACGCTTTCCTGGCGCTTCGCGCGCGAGGCGTTCGACATCGGCGGCGACATTTCCTTCGGCCTCTTCATCACCACCGAGATATTGAGCACCGTTCTCTACTGGGCGCTCTTCCTCGCGGCGATGGCGCGCATCGCGCGGGCGCTGAAGCTGCAGTCTTCCTATACGGCCTATCTCATCACCTATAACTGGGGCACGCTGTTCACGACCATCGTCTTCGCGCTGCCGCTCGTTCCGCATGCGTTCGGTCTCTATCCGGCGAGCACGGGCTTCCTGCTCGCGGTGCCGACGCTGGCGCTGCTTGCCTGGTATCGCTGGCTGATCGCCCGCGAGGTGCTGGGCGCGGAGACAGGCCCCGCCATTGCGATCGTCGTTTTCGAGGTCGTTCTCAGCCTTTCCATCGACCAGGTGCTCGGCATGCTGCTGATGCCCGGCGCGGGAGTTTCAACATGAGCGGCAGGAACGGCAAAAGCGACAGGCCCATCGGTGTCTTCGACAGCGGCATCGGCGGCATCACGGTGCTGAAGGCGCTGCGTGCGGCGCTGCCGCATGAGGACCTCGTCTATCTGGGCGACACGGCGCGCCTTCCCTATGGCACGAAGAGCCCGGAGACGGTGACCGCCTATGCGACGCAGGCGACGAAGCATCTGCTCGGCCATGACGTGAAGATGGTGGTGATCGCCTGCAACACGGCGTCGGCCGTCGCGCTCGGGCCACTGAAGGAGGCGCTGGCGCCCATTCCCGTGATCGGTGTGATCGAGCCCGGCGCGAAGGCGGGCGTGAAGGCGACGAAGACGGGCCGCATCGGCGTCATCGCCACGGAAGCAACCGTGAAGGGCGGCGCCTATGCACGCGCCATCCATGCGCTGAAGCCGGACGCCGAAGTCGTGCAGGCACCCTGCGGGTTGTTCGTCACCCTTGCGGAAGAAGGCTGGACGAAAGGCGAGGTCGCGGAAGCGGCGGCGAAGCGCTATCTCGCGCCGCTCTTCAAGGGACGCAACGCGCCCGACACGCTCGTGCTGGGCTGCACGCATTTCCCCGTGCTCGCGCGCATCATCGGGAAGATCGCCGGCAAGGGCGTGAAGCTCGTCGACTCGGCGGCGACGACGGCAAAGGCCGTTGAGGAAGCGCTTGGCGAGCAGGGCCTTGCGACCAAGCGGCGGCGCAAGGGAAAGACGCGCTTCCTCGCCACCGACAGCACGGAACGCTTCGCGCGCGTCGGCGGCATTTTCTTCGGCGAGGAAATACGCGCAAAGGATGTCGAGCTTGTGGATATCAAGCCGGAGTGACGTCCGTTCCTCTGTTCGTCATTGCGAGCGACCGTCAGGGAGCGAAGCAATCCAGGGGCGACAAACTCTGAACTTGCAGCCCCTGGATTGCTTCGTCGCTTCGCTCCTCGCAATGACGCAAGAAAAACAAGAACAGCGCTATTCGTAATCCACTTGCAGCAGATAAAGCCCGTCCGGCGGGGCGACGGGGCCGCAGGCGGAGCGGTCTTTCGCGGCGAGCGCCTTCTCGACGTCGCGGCGCGTCCACTTGCCCTCACCCACCTGTTTCAGCGTGCCGACGAAGGAGCGCACCTGGTTGTGCAGGAAGCTCCGTGCACGGCAGATCACCTCGATCTCGTCGGCGTAGCGCGACACGGTGATCTCGTCGACCGTCTTCACCGGCGATTTCGCCTGGCACTGGACGGAGCGGAAGGTCGTGAAATCATGGCGGCCGGCCAGCGCCTGCGCCGCATCATGCATCGCCCCAGCGTCGAGCGGCTTGTGCACGAGCCAGGCCTGTCCCCGGTCGAGCGTCAGCGGCGCGCGGCGATTGACGATGCGGTACATGTAGTGGCGGCGGATGGCGGAGAAGCGCGCCTCGAACGTGTCGGGCACCTGTTCCACCTCGACGATCGCGACGGGATGCGGACGCATATGCGCGTTCACCGCATCGCGCAGCGTGTCGCAGGCCACCTCGCGCGGCAGATCGACATGCGCGACCTGACCGAGCGCGTGAACGCCAGCATCGGTGCGCCCGGCGCCGTTCACCTTCACTTCCTCTCCACAGAAGCCCTTGAAGCCCGCTTCGAGGACGTGCTGCACGGAAAGACCGTTCGTCTGCGCCTGCCAGCCGACGAAAGGCGAGCCGTCATACTCGATGGTGAGCTTGTAGCGCGGCATCAGGAGAGAACCTCTCCGGCCGCGAGCGGAAAGCCGCGCAGGAAATCGCGCGCTGCCACGGGCGACTTGCCCGCGCGCTGAAGTTCGGAAATCTCGAGAGCGCCCTCGCCGCAAGCGACGACGATATGGCCGGCGGCTTCGAGGATGGTGCCGGGTTTGCCGCTTTTTGCGACCGGCTTCGCGGCGAGCACCTTGATGCGCGTCGCGTTCCCGCCCTCGCCCAGCTCGAAGAAGGCACCGGGAAAGGGCGTGAGCCCGCGAATGATGCAATCGAGTTCCTTCGCCGGGCGCGACCAGTCGATGCGGGCCTCCGCCTTCTCGATCTTCTTCGCATAGGTCACGCCTGTCTCCGGCTGCGGCGTCGGTGCGAGACCGCCGCGCGAGAGGGCGGCGAGCGCGCGGACCATGAGCGAGGCGCCGATCTGCGACAGGCGATCATGAAGACTGCCCGCGGTTTCGCGCGGCGCGATCGCAACACGCTCGGCGAGAAGCACGGGGCCGGTGTCCAGCCCCTCTTCCATCTGCATCACCATGACGCCCGTTTCCTCATCGCCCGCCATGATGGCGCGCTGGATGGGCGCGGCGCCGCGCCAGCGCGGCAGCAGCGAGGCATGGAGATTGAGGCAGCCGAGACGCGGCGCGTCGAGCACGGGCTTCGGCAGGAGAAGACCGTAGGCGACGACGACCGCCACATCGAGATCGAGCGAGGCGAAGGCCTGCTGCTCGGCCTCGCCTTTCAGCGAAACGGGCGTGAAGACGGGGATGCCGTGTTCCTCGGCAAAGCGGTGCACGGGCGAGGGCTGCTCGGCCATGCCGCGCCCTGCCTTGCGGGGCGGCTGCGAATAGACGGCGGCCACCTCGTGACCGGCGGCGAGGATTTCGGCGAGGACGGGAACGGCGAAGTCCGGCGTTCCCATGAAGGCGAGCCGCAAGGTGCTCAAGCCGGTTCCTTCTGGAGTTTCTTCTGCTTCGCGAGCTTCTTGAGCATCATCTCGCGTTTCACGCGCGAGAGATGATCGATGAAGAGAATGCCTTTCAGGTGATCCATCTCGTGCTGGAGGCAGGTGGCGAGCATGTCGTCGCACTCCTCCTCGCGGATCTCGCCCTGATAATCCAGATAGCGGACGCGGCAGCGGGCCGGGCGCTCGACCTCCTCATAGAAGTCCGGCACGGAAAGGCAGCCTTCCTCGTAGACGGAGGTATCGTCCGAGGACCAGAGGATTTCCGGATTGATGGAATAGCGGGGCTGCGGCTCCTCGCCCTCCCGGGCAAGGTCCATGACGATGACCTGCTTCGGCACGCCGACCTGAATGGCGGCAAGGCCGATGCCGGGCGCGTCGTACATGGTCTCCAGCATGTCGTCCATGAGCGCGCGCAGCTCGTCGTCCACCCGCTCGACGGGCGTCGAGACCTGCTTCAGCCGGGGGTCCGGCGCGGTGATGATTTCGCGTATGGCCATGGGCTTTCAGATAAGCCGGGGGCGCGGCGGGGTCAAGCCGGGCGCGGGATGGGGCGGGAATCGGCTATAGTCGGGGCCATGGGAGAGAAAAATGAGTGAAACCCTCGTCATTGTGGCCGTGGCGCTGGCCGCGGCGGCCATCGGCGCGCTTGCCGTCCTGTTGCTGCGCGGCCGGGGAAATGCGCCGGACCCGCAAGTGAGCGAGCTTGCCCGCCAGCAGACGGAGCTCATGGGCCGGATTGCCGCGATGGCGGATGCGCAGCAGCAAACGCGGGTGGAGCTTACGCAGACGCTGCATGAACGGCTGGAGACCGTCAGCCAGCGGATGGGCCAGAGCCTCGAGGCGAGCGCGCAGAAGACAGCCGAAACGCTCGGCACGCTGACGACGCGGCTCAGTGTGATCGACGAAGCGCAAAAGAACATCACCCAGCTTTCGGGCCAGGTCGTCGGATTGCAGGACATTCTCGCGAACCGGCAGGCGCGCGGCGCCTTCGGCGAAGTGCAGCTTCAGGACATCGTGACGAATGCGCTGCCGCCGTCCGCCTATGCCTTCCAGGCGACGCTCGGCAATGGCAAGCGCGCCGACTGCCTGATCCACCTGCCCAATCCGCCGGGCTCCATCGTGATCGATGCGAAATTCGCGCTCGATGCCTATCACGCGCTTCGCAACGCCAGGGACGAGGCGGAACGGGCCGTTGCCGCGCGGCAGTTCCGCACCGACATCGCCAAGCATGTCGCGGACATCGCGGAGCGCTATATCGTGCCCGGCGAAACGGCGGAATCGGCATTGATGTTCATGCCGTCGGAAGCGGTCTATGCCGAACTCCATGCGAATTTCGGCGACATCGTGACAAAATCGTACCAGGCACGCGTGTGGATTGTCTCGCCGACGACGCTGATGGCGACGCTCAACACGGTGCGCGCGGTGCTGAAGGACGTCGAGATGCGCAAGCAGGCCGGCGTCATCCAGAAATATGTCGGCCTGCTGATGGAAGATGTCGGCAGGCTCAACGGGCGCGTCGGCAACCTTCAGCGGCATTTCGAGCAGGCCGAAAAGGACATTGTCGAAATCACCAAATCCACCGATGCCATATCCCGGCGCGGCGAAAAAATCCGGGAAGTGGAAGTGGGAGAAGACGGTGCGGCCGACACGCTCGCCCCGGCCGCCGCCAAGCGCGATCTGCTGACCGGCTGATTTCACGGCTTCCCTGCGCACAATCCAAAAAAGCGGTCGCCGCCCTCGCTTTCTTTGCTAGGCTCGCCGGAGGCAGGGGATTGCCGGCGTGCGGAGCCGCGTCGGGCAGACATATGACGGGGGGCACGGCATGCAGGCGATTCACGATTTCGTGGACATGGTGGACGGGTATCTCTGGGGCCCCTGGATGCTCGGCGCGCTTGCGCTGACCGGCGTGTTCCTCACCATCGGCCTGCGCTTCGTTCCATGGCGCAAGCTGCCTGACGCCTTCAGGCTCGCCGTCCAGCCCTCGAAGGGCGAAGGCGACATCTCCCCCTTCCAGGCGCTGATGACGGCGCTCGCCGCCACCGTCGGCACCGGCAACATCGCGGGCGTCGCGACCGCGATCTATTTCGGCGGACCGGGCGCGCTCTTTTATATGTGGGTGATCGCGCTTGTCGGCATGGCGACGAAATATTCCGAAGCCGTCTGCGCCGTTGCCTGGCGCGAGGTCGACGAACTCGGCAATCATGTCGGCGGGCCGATGTACTACATCAAGAACGGCGTCGGCGCGAAGTTCCCGAAACTGGCGCTGGTGCTGGCGCCCGCCTTCGCCATCTTCACCGCCTTTGCTGGCTTCGGCATCGGCAACGGCGTGCAGGCGAATTCGGTGGCGCTGGCCCTCCAGGATAATTTCGCCGTTCCCGTCGAGGTCACCGGACTTGTGCTGATGGTCGTTGTCGGCCTCGTGCTCATTGGCGGCATTCGCCGCATCGCCGATGTGGCCAGCATGCTCGTGCCCTCGATGATCGTGCTCTGCATGGGCACGGGGCTCATCATTCTCGCGATGAACTACGCGGCCATTCCGGGCGCGATTGCGCTCATCTTCTCTTCCGCATTCAATCCCGTTGCGGCGGAAGGCGGCTTCCTCGGCGCGACGGTCATGCTTGCGATCCGCTGGGGCTTCGCGCGCGGCATCTTCTCGAACGAGGCAGGCCTCGGCAGCGCCGCCATCGCGCATGCGGCGGCGAAGACCGACGATCCGATCCAGCAGGGCCTTGTCGGCATGCTCGGCACCTTCATCGACACGATCATCGTCTGCACGGTGACCGGCCTCGTCATC
>JAGUWA010000002.1 GCA_020062605.1 Parvibaculum sp.
AAGCAGGCGGGCTTCGGCGACCCGCGTCTCGTGACGAGCCGTCCGCTCGAGGTGCAGGAAGCGGCGATCCGCCGGGCGCTGGGCGCGGCGCGCTTCTTCTCCGCGACCTACCGGCTCTTCAACATCGAGGGGCTGGAACCGGCCTGCGAGGACCACGGCCAGGCCGTGATCTACCGGGGCGGCATTTCGCATTCGGAAGACGTGTTCCTGCTCGACGGCCATCACAGGATCGAGAAAGGCCGCATTTTCCCGGTTTGCGGCAACACTTTCCGCATGCTGAAGGAGAGCCGCTTCGCGCCGCATTTCGACTTCATCGGCGATTTTTCGCAGCATTTCGGCATTTTTCCGGGCTGCGGCACGCAGATACCCTTCAGCGAGGAAGGCGGCGAGAGTTCCGGCGCCTGCTGCTGAGCGAGGGCCTTGTAATCCCGCGCGGGCGCCCCATATAGACGATACCGAGGCACTTCAGCGCGCAATGCGCCGCAGGAGAGCCGCCCGGCAAAGCCGGGGCCCGAGAGGGCCGGTAATTCATTTCGGTGCCCGACCACGGATGTAATGGCGAAGCAGTTGGAATGATTGGGACAAGGCCGGGCATTCCCGGCCTTTTTTCATTTGGAGGCTCCTCCGCAGGCCATCTGGCGAGGGGCGCATCGACGCGATCACCCAGACCCGAAAGGAGCCGGCCCCATGCCGTCCAGAAACGCCGTCGCACGCAGCAAGGCCCTCTTCAAGGAAGCGCCAGCCCAGGCACGCGCCACCAAGGCCGACAAGACGACGGAGGCCGCCCGCGCCGTCGCCGAGGCGGAATCGCGCGAACGCACCGCGAAGACGGAGAAGCTGCGCGCGCTCCGGCTCGAGAAGGAAGCGGCCGACACGAAGGCGGCGGAAAAGGCGGCCGCCGCAAAGAAGAAGCCTGCGCCGAAGAAGAAGGCGAAGACGGAAGAAACTGAAACGGCATAAGGCCGGCTTCGGAAAAGCAAAAAGCCCGGGTCTCGCGATCCGGGCTTTTTGTTTTCAGTGTCGCACCGCCTCAATTGTCGAGGAAGGAGCGGAGCTTCCGCGAGCGGCTCGGATGCTTGAGCTTGCGGAGCGCCTTCGCCTCGATCTGGCGGATGCGTTCGCGCGTAACCGAGAACTGCTGGCCGACTTCTTCGAGCGTGTGGTCGGTGTTCATGCCGATGCCGAAGCGCATGCGCAACACGCGCTCCTCGCGCGGCGTGAGCGAAGCGAGCACGCGCGTCGTCGTTTCGCGCAGGTTCGACTGGATCGCCGCGTCGATGGGCAGGATCGCGTTCTTGTCCTCGATGAAATCGCCGAGATGGGAATCCTCCTCGTCGCCGATGGGCGTTTCCAGCGAGATCGGCTCCTTCGCGATCTTCAGGACCTTGCGCACCTTTTCGAGCGGCATGCCGAGCTTCTCGGCGAGTTCTTCCGGCGTCGGCTCGCGGCCGATCTCGTGCAGCATCTGGCGCGAGGTACGAACGAGCTTGTTGATCGTCTCGATCATGTGGACCGGGATGCGGATGGTGCGGGCCTGGTCGGCGATCGAACGCGTGATCGCCTGACGGATCCACCACGTCGCATAGGTCGAGAACTTGTAGCCGCGGCGGTATTCGAATTTATCGACCGCCTTCATCAGGCCGATGTTCCCTTCCTGAATGAGGTCGAGGAACTGCAACCCGCGGTTCGTGTATTTCTTGGCGATGGAGATGACGAGACGCAGGTTCGCCTCGACCATTTCCTTCTTGGCGATGCGCGCCTCGCGCTCGCCCTTCTGCACCATGGCGACGATGCGGCGATATTCCTGAATGTCGAGGCCGGTTTCGGAAGCAAGCGTCTGTATCTCGTTACGCAGATCCTTCACCTGGTCGCGCTCGTCCTTGGTGAAGTTCACCCAGCCCTTGCCCTTGAGGCGGCTGACGCGGCGGATCCAGTTCGGGTCGAGTTCGTTGCCGAAATACTGCTTGAGGAATTCCTCGCGCGGCACGCCATGGCTTTCGGCGAGGCGCAGCAGCCGGCCTTCAAGGCCCATCAGGCGCTTGTTGATCGCGTAGAGCTGCTCGACGAGCGACTCGATGCGGTTGTTGTTGAGCGAGAGGCTCTTCACTTCCTCGATGAGGTCGGAGGTGAGCTTCTGATATTTCTTTTCCTGCGCGGCAGGCATCTCTTCGCCCTTGAGGGCGAGTTCGACCTTCTGGTCCTGCAGCTTGCGGAGCTTCTTGTAGTCGCCCGCGATCGTGTCGAAGGTTTCGAGCACTTTCGGCTTGAGCTCGGCCTCCATCGCGGCAAGCGACATGGAATTGTCGTCCTCGCCGTCCTCGTCGACCTCTTCTTCCTCCGGTTCGACGCGCGGCGGCGCCTCGCCGGCAAGCGCGGCCTGGCTGTGGTCCACCTTCTTCGCATCGGGACCGGCAAAGGTCGCGTCGAGGTCGATGATGTCGCGAAGGAGAATCTTTCCTTCGTTGAGCTCGTCGCGCCAGATGATGATGGCCTGGAAGGTCAGCGGGCTTTCGCACAGACCCGCGATCATGGTCTCGCGGCCGGCCTCGATGCGCTTGGCGATGGCGATTTCGCCCTCGCGCGAGAGGAGCTCGACGGAACCCATTTCGCGCAGATACATGCGGACGGGATCGTCCGTCCTGTCGAGCGCCGTGGATGTCGTGGTTGTGGTCGCGACGGCCTTGCCGGTCGGCTCTTCGTCGCCGTCCTCGTCGTCGGCTTCGGCGGCTTCCCCGCCGCCTTCCTGACTGTCTTCGGCCTCGTCATTCTCGACGACGTTGATGCCCATTTCGGAGAGCATCGAGAGCGTGTCCTCGATCTGTTCGGAAGAGAACTCCTCGGAGGGCAGAACCTTGTTCAACTCGTCATAGGTGACGAAGCCCCGCGTCTTCGCGGCCTTGATCATCTTCTTGACCGCCGCATCCGACATATCGAGGAGCGGACCGTCCTGCGATACCTCGGCGCCGGCTTCCGGAGCTTCCTGTTCTGCCGCCTTGCTCGCCATTCACACTTTCTTCGCAAATCCGGGGCCTGCCGGCGCTCCACATGGAGCCATGCCGAAAGGGCCCGATACCTTGAAACCAGATAGGTCACACATTCGAGAGAACCAGAGCGGCACATTGCCCAGACATATAAAGGACAGAGGACGGAAGCGCCGCTTTCCGGCCGCCCGCCTTCCTCGTCCATCCCTTGTCGTCTGGATGCTCCGGCCGTCCCCTGCCCCGGCTGACGCCGCGACCGCTCCGGAGTAACGCTGCCCTCAAATCCCGATTGGTTGACCGATCCCCGTTCGAACCCGGCGCGAAAACATCCTCGCCGGTATCCTAGCCTAGCCCCTCCGCGGCATCCGAGCGCTCAAGCTGCTCCTGGATGGCCCGGAAGCGGGCGTAGTTTTCTTCCGTCATCTCTTCTGCAAGCGCGCGTTCGGCGGCTTTCAGTTCCGCCTCCAGCACGATCGCCCGCCTGTGCCGCGCCAGCGTATGCAGGAAACCTGCTTCCGCCTCTTCCGGCGCCGCATCGGGCCAGGCAAAAGGATCGCTTCTGAAGGCCGAACCGGCCTCCAGACGCCGGGCGATTTCCGCCAAATCCCTGCTCAGCAAGTGGCCCTTGAGCGCTTCCCTTTCAAGAGGCGCATGGAGGGCGGCTATATCTATGATTTCATTGCGTAATCTGTCAAGCGCCGGGGTCTTGAGTTCGATTCGCGAAATGTCCTC
>JAGUWA010000050.1 GCA_020062605.1 Parvibaculum sp.
AAGAAGACGTCCGCATCGGGCCACCCAACGCGCAGCGCACCTATCGTGCGGTGGTTCGTCCGCTCAGCGGCCCGTCGGGCGGCGCGGTCTGGCTGCTTCGCGACATGACGAGCGAGCGCGAGCGGGTCGAGACCGCCGAGCGCACGCATATGCGTTCTCTCTCCTATATCGAGCATGCGCCATTCGGCTTCTTCGCGGCCAACGAGGACGGCATCCTCATCTTCATGAATTCACGGCTTGCCTCCTGGCTCGGCGTTGTTCCCGAAAGGCTGACCGAGCGGCAAACGAAACTCTCCGAACTTGCGCTTGGCGAGGTTCCGGCGCTGGCGGATGGCGGTGTTGGCGACGACGAAACGATGCCGCCGCTCGATATCGACCTGAAAGGCGCCGACGGCAAGGCGATCCCGGTGCGCATCCTGCGGTCACGCGTTCCATCGACTGGCAAGCGGCCGCCGCGTGTCTTCGCGCTGGTGCTGACCCGGACGACAGGCGACAAGGCGGAGGAGACGGCACGGGACGCGGAAATGCGCTTTGCCCGTTTCTTCAACAACGCCCCGATCGGTATTGCGACCATCGATGCCGACGGCCGGATCGACAATGCGAACCGTTCCTTCGTCGCCTATGTGGGGGATGGCGTGGAGCGGGGGACGCAATTGACCTCGCTTCTCCTCGAGGAAGACCGCCCGGCGGTCGACGAGGCGGTCGCGAATGCGCGTGGGGGGCAATTCTCGGCAGCGCCCATAGACGTGCGGCTTGCGCGCAGCCCGGATCGGGTCGGCCAGCTTTACGCCTCGCGCGTGGACACGGGCGCGGGGGCGGGCATCGTGATCTACATGATCGATGCGACGGAGCAGAAATCGCTGGAGCTGCAATTCGCGCAGTCGCAAAAGATGCAGGCGGTGGGCCAGCTCGCGGGTGGCGTGGCGCATGACTTCAACAATCTTCTCACCGCGATCATCGGTTTCTGCGACCTGTTGCTCGCGCGGCACCAGGCGGGCGATCCTTCCTTCGCCGACGTCGTGCAGATCAAGCAGAACGCGAACCGCGCCGCCAACCTGACACGGCAGCTTCTCGCTTTTTCGCGGCGGCAGACGCTGCGGCCCAAGGTTCTTTCGCTAACCGACGCCCTGGCGGAACTGCAGAACCTGCTCGCGCGGCTCCTGACCGAGAAGGTCGAGCTCAAGATCGTTCACGGGCGAGAGCTCGGTCTGGTGAAAGTGGACCAGAACCAGCTCGAGCAGGTGATCATCAATCTCGCCGTCAATGCGCGCGACGCGATGCCGGATGGCGGGCGGCTCACCATCCGCACGGCCAATGTGTCGGAAGCGGACAGCCGGGCCCTCGATCATCCGCTGATGCCGCACGGCGAATATGTGCTGATCGAAGTGGGCGATACGGGCACCGGCATTCCGAAGGAAAATCTCGGCAAGATCTTCGAGCCCTTCTTCACGACGAAGGATCCTTCCAAGGGAACGGGGCTCGGCCTTTCCACCGTCTATGGCATCATCAAGCAGACCGGCGGCTTCATCTTCCCCTATTCGACGATGGGCAAGGGCACCACCTTCCGCATCTACCTGCCGCGTTATGTCGAAACGGCGGCCGACAAGGCGGCGGAAGCCGCAACCGCCGCTGCGGTGCCGGAAGCGACGGACCTCACCGGCAAGGGCACCATTCTTCTCGTCGAGGACGAAGATGCCGTGCGCACCTTCGCCGCGCGGGCGCTCGGCACCCGCGGATACGAGGTATTGCAGGCCGAAAGCGGCGAGGTGGCGCTCGACGTCGTGCGGGGGCATGAGGGCCGCATCGACCTCGTCGTCTCGGACGTCGTCATGCCCAACATGGACGGGCCGACCATGGCGAAGGAACTGAAAGGCCTGCTGCCGGGTATCCCGATCATCTTCGTCTCGGGCTATGCGGAGGACGCCTTCGCGAAGAATCTCGATCCCGATCAGGAGTTCCATTTCCTGCCGAAACCCTTCTCCCTGAAGCAGCTTGCCGCGGCCGTGAAGGACGTCATGGCTGCGAAGTGAGCTGCGGAGCCCGGCGTTCGGGCGCTTCTCTCCCGGAGCGCCGTGCGGCATGGCCGCGCATGGCATGAAAGCTGCCATGCAATACTGGTTTCACCCCGTTGGCGGGTGTATTTTGTGCCGGTATGACACGCTGAAGCGGGGGCCCGAACGATGTCCGTCGACCATCTGAGCGATCTGAGCCCCGAGAGCTCGCGGCCCGCGCGCACCAGCGCGGAGAACCACCGCGCGGCGCTCGCCATCGCGCGGCGGCATATGGGGCATGTCGCCTGGCCGACCGTTTTCGTTTCGCTCGGCTCGCTTGTGGGGCTTG
>JAGUWA010000396.1 GCA_020062605.1 Parvibaculum sp.
GCCAAGCCCCGTCAGCGCGGCGCGCGGGCCTTGCGCGATGCCGCAGGCGACGAGCCAGGTCACGACGGGACCCGGGATCACGCAGAGGATGAGCGTCGCGGCAATGAAGCCGAGATAGAGGTCAAGGGACAAATACAGCTCCACAAAAGAGCGTCATTGCGAGCGAAGCGAAGCAATCCGGGAGCGGTGGCCACGGAGCTTGCGGCTCTGGATTGCTTCGTCGGCCTTGCGGCCTCCTCGCAATGACGGTTGTTGTCTACCCCAGATGCCGCTGGAAGAATTTGAGCGTGCGGTCGTTCGCCTCGTCCGCCGTCTTCTTGTCGTAATGCGCGCCGCCCACCCTTGCGAAGGCATGGTCCATTTCCGGATAGCGGTGAATGGTGACATGGGCGTTGTCGCGAAGACCGGCCACGATCTGTTCCTGCGCTTCCGGCGGCACGAATTCGTCCTTGCCGGCGATGTGCAGCATCAGCGGCGCCTTGATGCCACTGGCATCGTCGAGACGGTTCTGGATGTTGACGCCGTAATAGCCGACCGAAGCGTCGCTATCCGTGTGGCAGGCGGTGAGATAGGCGAGCTGGCCGCCGAGGCAGTAGCCGACGGCGCCGACCTTGCCGCTCGTCATCGGACGCAGCGTTGCGATCGTCGCCTGGATGTCCGTCACGCCCTTGTCGACATCGAACTTGCCGAACAGGTCAAAAGCCTTCTTCCACTCGGCTTCCGTCTTGTCGGTGATGTCGATGCCGGGCTCGATGCGCCAGAAGAGATCGGGGCAGAGCGCGACATAGCCTTCCCCCGCGAGCCAGTCGCAGAGGTCGCGCATGACCTTGTTGACGCCGAAGATTTCCTGGATGACCACGATACCCGGAGCCTGTCCGTCTTTCGGGCCGGAGGCTGGTCTGGACAGATAGCCCGAAAAGGAGCCGTCCGGTCCCTTGATCGTTATTGTCTCGCCGCTCACTTGCGCATCTCCTCGTATCGTTTCGTGGGAAGGGTGGGGTCGCGGGGACTCTACCTATCCTTCGGGAGCGATGCGAGGGGGAGCGGTCTCACTTTTTCGGGGAGCCCTGACCGTTTCCTGGTTGGAAACGGTCAAAGCGGCAAATGACGGGCAGATCGCGATCTGCTCAGGGTCAGGCGGCGCGCTTGGCGTTGTCGCGCGAGAAGAGCCTGGCGAGACGGTTTTGGACCGTCTGGCCGCGGGTCTTGCCGGCCAACTGGCCTTCAGCCTCGCGGATATCTCCGCGGCGAGCCGAAAGGGCGACGTCCATGGCGCCCACATAACTCGTGGCATAAGTGGCAAGAATGTTCATTTTATTCACCTTCAGACACGGCCAGCGGGGAACCATTCCCGTCAAGCCCGGCCGCGTATCCTCTTGCAGCTTGGGTTTACGCTGGTGATATGCGCCGCCCGGGCCTATATATCAAACGATCTTTTTGCACCGCAGTTGTGAGATAAACTAACATATGGCTCCTCGCCGCCTGCCATCGCTGAAAGCGCTCAGGGCCTTCGAGGCCGCGGCCCGGCATGGCAGTTTCTCCCAGGCCGCCGCGGAGCTCAGCGTCACCCATGCCGCGATCAGCCATCAGGTCAGGGCGCTGGAGGAAGAGCTCGGGGCGCAGCTTTTTCACCGGACGGGCCGTCATGTCGAGCTGACCGAGCGGGGCGAGAAGCTCTTTCCCGTGCTCACCGCCGCTTTCGAGCAGATGGCCGACGCCTGGGCGCAGGCGGGTGCGAAGGACAATGCGGCGCTCACCGTTTCGGTCGAGCCCTCCTTTGCGGCGCGCTGGCTGGTCCTCCGGCTCGGCAAGTTCAACCGTGCGAATCCCGAGATCGAGCTTCGCCTGCTGCCGTCCTCCGACCTCGTCGATTTCGCGCGCGAGGATGTCGATATCGGCATCCGCTACGGGCTTGGCGAGTGGCCGGATGTCGTTTCCGAAAAGCTTTTCGAGGCGACGGTCTATCCCGTCTGTTCACCGGCGCTCCTCGACCCCAAGCGCCCCATCCGCAAGCCCGAAGACCTCAAATCCTATCCGCTGCTGCACGAGGAAACCATGCAGCACTGGGTGAACTGGCTCGAAGAGGCGGGCGTGAAGAACCCGCGCTGGGCGATGCGCGGGCCGCTCTTCATCGAGGCGAGCCTCGCGCTGCAGGCGGCCGCGGGCGGGCAGGGC
>JAGUWA010000110.1 GCA_020062605.1 Parvibaculum sp.
CGAGGCGGTGTGCGCCGCCGCAGAAGCGCGCGCCTCCTCGTCGGCGAGCGGCAGGCCCGCCAGGAGGTTGCGGATATCGTCGAAGGGCAAGCCGGTAGCGGCGCGGGACATTGACGCCTCGGGTTTCGCGTGAAAGGAAACGAGCCCGCTCTATACTCTCCCGGATCGACAGAGGAAACCCGTGAGCTATTCGAAACCCATCAAGAGCCCCTGCCTTCGCGTCTGCGCTGTGGACGGGCGCGCGAATGTCTGCCGCGGCTGCGGACGGAGCCTCAAGGAAATCGCCGGATGGGGTGCGATGAGCGACGGCGAGCGGGATGCGGTGCTCAGCGAACTACCGGCGCGGATCGAAAGTCTCGGCGACAAGGCGAGCGACAGGGAAGAGGCGCTGGCAAAGATCGCGGAACTGCTGGGCGAGTAGACGCGCCAACGGCCCCGCAAGGCATATGCCTTCGGGGGTTTGCGCGAAAGAAGGAGCGCGGGGCATTGGAATTCGAACCGCACATGTATCTCGCATGTGACATGTGGCACATGTAAGGGCGTTTCTCCTTCCGCCCCGCGCGCTGCGGCTTTCCGTTCTCCCCAACCAGCCAAAGTGCCATCCACTTTTATCGGTGGGACACCCCCGGGTCGTAGTGCCCGGCTCACAAAGGAGACCTCTCGGGGACCAGGTTCTGGTTTCCTGTTCCGCGAGACCGCAACCCCTCTCCACGCATTCGGCCAGTCCGGACGCGCCCTTCGGTGGAGCGAGTTCGGATTAATATGGGTACGGAGGAAGAGAGGGGGATAAGTTTATTTTGAAGGCGGCGCGTCTCAGACCTTCTTCAGGAACTCGGTCTTGAGGACGAGGCCCTTCACCTTTTCGGCGTTGCATTCGATGTGGCCGGTGTCGCCGGTGAGGCGGATGTTCTTCACGACGGTGCCGCGCTTGAGGGTGACGGAGGTGCCCTTCACCTTCAGATCCTTGATGACCATTACGCTATCGCCATCGGCAAGCGCGTTGCCGTTGCTGTCCTTCACTACATCGCTCATGGGGTCCGCCTGGGATCGAGGGTCGATGGCCCTCTTTAAGCCCCGTGCATCGCTGCCGCAACGGAAAATGCCTAGATGGCATCCTTCCTGGCACGGAGGTTCAGCGGGTCGCGCTTGAGGATGCGGCCGTCCAGCGCGCCGAGCCAGTCGAGCCCTTCGCGGAGCTTCACGACATCGCCGATGACGATGATGGCAGGCGCCTTGAACCCGGCGCGGGCGACATCCGCCGCCGCGGTGCCCAGCGTCGTTTCCAGCACCGACTGATCCTTCAGCGTCGCATTGCGCACGAGAGCGACGGGCTCGTCGGCACGGCGGCCATTTTCGATCAGCAGGGTCGAGATCGCGTCGAGATGCGAGAGCGCCATGTAGAGGACGATGACGGGCGAGCCCTTCGCGATGGACGGCCAGTCGAGATTTTCCGGCACGTCGCCGCCCGCCATGTGGCCGGTGATGAAGGTGACGGCATGGTTCACGTCGCGATGCGTGACCGGGATGCCGGCATAGCCGAGGCCGCCGATGCCCGCCGTGACGCCCGGCACGACGCGGAAGGGAATGCCCGCATCGACAAGGGCGAGCGCTTCCTCGCCGCCACGGCCGAAGACGAAGGGATCGCCGCCCTTCAAGCGGAGCACGCGGTGTCCCTTGCGGGCAAGTTCGACAAGCTTTGCCGAGATGTCGCGCTGTTTCGGGCTCGGCTTGCCGCCGCGCTTGCCGGAATATTCGAGCTGCGCGCCGGGACGCACGAACTGGAGCACCGTTTCGTCCACCAGCGCGTCATAGACGACGACGTCGGCCTGGCGCAGCGCATTCAAGGCATGAAGGGTCAGAAGACCGGGATCGCCGGGGCCCGCGCCGACGAGCCAGACCCAACCCGGCTCGAACCCGGGCAGGCCGAGCGCCGAGGCGGCTTCGGCGGCACCTTCCGGCACCGGCGACGCCTTGCGGCTGCCTGTCAGCGATATGACCTTCTTTTCCGTCATTTCACCAAAACTTTTAGTGAATTAAGTTCAAGATCAATTCTAGCATGTAGATAGGGGCTTGTCGCGGGTCTTCCAAGAGCAGACGTGGATGACCCGGACAAGCCGGGTCATGACGAGGGAGAGAAATTTCAGACCGCTCATTACGCTTTTATCACCCGTCCGCGCTAGACTCGTTTCCATGAGGCAGAACAACTGGACATGGGCCGCCCTGGTCCTTCTGGGAGCCGCGGCGCTGCTGCTTCTCCTGATGAACCGCTTTCCGGACGCGCTGGACAGCGAGAACGCGCAGATGCGCTTCGTCTATGGCGTGCTGCTGCTGACGCTGGTCGGCTCCGGCGTTGTGATGGGGTGGCGGGAACGAGCGGGCGTGGCGCTGAAGCAGGCGCTTGCCTGGATCGCAATCGGGCTCGTCCTCGTGATCGGCTATTCCTATCGCGATGTCTTTTCGGACATCGGAAGCCGGCTGCGTTCCGAAGTCGCCCCCTCGGTCCCGGTGACAGGCGAGCCCGGCACGGCCTATCTTTCGCGCGACATGACGGGACATTTCCATGCGGACGCTCTCGTCAACGGCACGCATGTGCGCTTCATGGTGGATACGGGCGCGAGCGACGTGGCGCTCAGCGCCGCAGACGCGCAGCGGATCGGTATCGACTTTTCCAGGCTCAGCTACACCATCCCCTATCAGACGGCGAACGGCGTCATCTATGCCGCGCGGGTGAGGATCGACGAGGTGACGGTCGGGGGCATTACGCTGCGCGACGTCGATGCCTCGGTGTCGCAGGGCGGGCTCGACACCTCGCTGCTCGGCATGAGCTTCCTCGGGCGGCTGGACTCGGTGGAGGTCAGGGGCGAACGGCTGGTGCTGCGCTACTAGCCGGCATCCCGGTCCTGCCATTCTCCCGCCTCATTCAGGACTTCAATAGCGGATGAGACTTGTCATCCGTTCACGCCGAAATTTCGCTATAACGAGTCATCGAAACAGCCCTGCTCTCCCCGGAGATAACATGACGTTGAAGCCGCGCGCCGACCTGAAGCCCAATACGCCCGAATTCGAGAACCTGCCTCTCGTCTCGCCCAACGGATTCCGCGAGTATGACGCGCGCTGGCTGTTCGGACAGGAAATCAATCTCGTCGGCGTGCAGGCGCTCGGGCTGGGGCTGGGGACGGCGATCCACGAATTCGGCGTGGTCCCCAGGATCGCGGTCGGTCACGATTTCCGGTCCTACTCCGCCTCGATCAAGCAGGCGCTGATCATCGGCCTGATGGAAGCGGGCTGCGAAGTGCACGACATCGGGCTGGCGCTTTCGCCCGTCGCCTATTTCGCGCAGTTCGCGCTCGACGTGCCCTGCGTCGCGATGGTGACGGCGAGCCACAACGAGAACGGCTGGACGGGCGTGAAGATGGGCGCGCAACGGCCACTCACCTTCGGGCCGGACGAGATGGGCCGCCTGAAGGAGATCGTGCTCGGGGGCGAAGGCAAGGCCCGCGACGGCGGACGCTATATCCGCGTGGGCGACATGGCGGAGCGCTATATCGCCGACCTCACCGGCCGGCCGAAAATCAAGCGCAAGCTGCGCGTGGTCGCGGCCTGCGGCAACGGGACGGCGGGGGCCTTCGCGCCGAAGGTTCTCGAAGGCATCGGCGTGGAGGTGATCCCGCTCGATTGCGAACTCGACTGGACCTTCCCGCGGTATAATCCGAACCCGGAAGACATGGAGATGCTCCATGCGCTGCGCGACAAGGTGCTGGAAACGGGCGCCGATGTCGGCCTTGGCTTCGACGGCGACGGCGACCGCTGCGGCGTCGTCGACGATACGGGCGAGGAAATCTTCGCCGACAAGGTGGGCGTGATGCTGGCGCGGGATTTATCCTCGCGGCATGCGAATGCGCAATTCGTGGTGGACGTGAAGTCGACCGGGCTCTTCCTTACCGATCCCGTGCTGATCAAAAACGGCGCGAAGACGGACTACTGGAAAACCGGACACTCCTATATCAAGCGTCGCGCGCACGAACTGAATGCGCTGGTCGGCTTCGAGAAGTCCGGCCATTACTTCTTCAATCCGCCGATCGGGCGCGGCTATGACGACGGGCTCGTCTCGGCCATCGCCATCTGCGACATGCTGGACCGCAATCCGGACAAGAAGATGTCGGAACTGCGCGAGGCGCTGCCGAAGACATGGGGCTCGCCCACCATGTCTCCCTATTGCCCGGACGAAGTGAAATACGACGTGGTGGAGAGAATGGTGAGGCTCTTCGAAGAGATGGAGACGAAGGGCGAGACGCTTGTCGGCCAGAAGATCCGCGACATCGTGACGGTGAACGGCGTGCGCGTGACGGTGGCAGACGGGACATGGGGGCTCGTGCGCGCCTCATCGAACAAGCCGGGGCTCGTGGTCGTGGTCGAAAGCCCGGCGTCGGAAGCAAACATGCGCGCCATGTTCGCCGAGATCGACAAGCGCCTTTCGGCGCAGCCCGAAGTCGGCGAGTACGATCAGAGGATTTGAGATGGGCGCGGCTTAAACTTTCCGGATCGGTCCGGGGTACTGCGCCACAAGGGGGTCGGCCGTCAGCAGCATGATGCCCTCCTCCAGCGCCTGCGCAACCAGCATCCGGTCGAATGGATCCTTGTGAAGAGGCGGCAAATCGCCTGCCGCAAGTGCATGACCGCTCGCTATAGGCAACTCCTCATAGCCATTATCGAGAAGCCCGCGATGGAGGAGGCGCGGATCGGCCTGGAAATCATCCCGTCCCAGCGAGCGCTTGATGGCGACTTCCCACAAGTTCACCGGGCTGAAGAAAAGAAGATTCTCGCTGTCTTCTATGAGCTTGCGCGCTACGCGCGGCAGCTTGCCCGGCAAGCCAGCCGCCCAGAGAAGAATATGCGTATCGAGAAGGAGCTTCACGCTTCTTCCCCGAACAGCGCCTCGATCTCGGCCCTCCCCATCTTGTCGAAATCGGCGGGCACCTTGAGCGCGCCCGCCAGAAAACCGGTGCGACGCACCTCATCCGGCGCAGGAGACTCCAGCGCCGTCACCTTGACGAGCGGTTTTCCCGCCTTCGCGATGATAAAGCCCTCGCCCTTCGCCGCCTTTTCGATCAGGCGGGAAAGATGTGTCTTCGCTTCGTGGACATTGAAGGTGCGCATCGATTAAAACCCTAGTTAGTTTAGTTCAATAAACTTAGTTCATATTGGCAAATGTTTCAAGTCCTGCTTTCCCCGGCTCCGGAACGGGGCTTTACTCCTCCGTTCCTCCAATTACCGAAATCGAACCCGATGGAAACACCACAGGAAAAACTGATCGACGCCATCGATGCGCTTCTGCCCGCGCTGCTGCAGGGGATGGACGCTGTGTCGTTCATCGCGCGGCACATGCATCCGCCGCTTCTGGCAAACCTCGTCGAGCAGATGGAACCGGTGGCGGCGAAGCTGAAGGCCTCGCGGGCCCCGTTCGACGCAGCGCAATGGCCAGAGCATCTCGTTGCCTTTTCCGCCCATGTGCGCGAGGCGGCCAACGAGACCGAAGCGACGTTCGAG
>JAGUWA010000319.1 GCA_020062605.1 Parvibaculum sp.
CGGAGATTGCCGGACCCGTAATCGATGATCGCGATCTGCAAGATCAGTTTCCTCTTTTCGGCCCGGCTTCGGGAAAGAGGCCGAAAACGTCATGCGTGGCTGTATTGGCCGGGGCGGGCGCGACCGCATTGCGGCGCGGCCAGACCGGCGCGGAGAGCGGTTCGACAGGCGCGACATCGAGCGGGCGGTCCCACTTCGCAAAGAAGCGGCGTTCGGCTTCCTCCAGCGACGAGCCGCCGGAGATGCCGATTTCGCGGTAGCCTTTCCTCGCCAGCGTCCAGCGGCGGATGTCGTTTCCCTCGAAGCCGAGGAGAAATTGCAGCGCCAGCGAACAGACCGCCGCCGCCTCGATGCCGAGACTGCGTTCCACAAGGAAGGAGACGACGGCAGTGAGGCCGATCCAGAGGGCGAGCGCGATCCAGAGCCGGTTGAAGGCAAGCCAGATCCAGGACAGCAGGAAGGCCGGGAAGGAGAAACCCTCCTTCACCAGCACAATGCCGGCGCCGTCAAGCGGAGCGCCGGGAAGCTCGTGGACCGTGTAGATGCGCATGGGTTCGTTCCGCCCGAAATCACCAGGCAAGCGGTTTCGCTTTCGCGCCCTATCTAGGACAGATCGCTCCTGAAAACCAGCGGGAAGGCCAGCAGATCAATTGCCGAGAACGCCCTTGGTCGAGGGAATGCGGTTCGCCGCGCGCGGGTCGATCTCCACCGCGTCCCGAAGCGCCCGGGCGAGGCCCTTGAAGCAGCTTTCGACGATGTGATGATTGTTGTCGCCATACATGTTTTCGATGTGCAGCGTGATGCCCGCATTCTGCGCGAAGGCCTGGAACCACTCCTTGAAGAGTTCCGTGTCCATGTCGCCGAGCTTCGGCTTGGTGAAGTTCACCTTCCAGACGAGATAGGGGCGCTGCGACACGTCGATCGAGACGCGGGTGCAGGTCTCGTCCATGGGGATCACCGCCGTCGCGTAGCGGCGGATGCCCTTGAAGTCGCCCAGCGCCCGGCGCACGGCCTCGCCGATCACGATGCCCGTATCCTCGGTCGTGTGGTGAAAATCGATGTGGAGATCGCCCTGCGCGCGGACCTTGAGGTCCATCAGCGAATGGCGCGAGAGCTGTTCGAGCATGTGGTCGAGGAAGCCGATGCCGGTATCGACGTCGTAGTCCCCATTACCGTCGAGATCGAGCGAGACGAAGACATTGGTCTCCTTGGTCTTGCGCTCGACGGTCGCTGTGCGGCTTTCGCTTTCGATCTGCATGATCCGGTTTCCGTTCGAGGGGCCCTGAGAGGGCCTCATTCGCGGCAGCTTTTATCAGGCGGGGGGCTGGCAGGCCAGCGCAAAGCCCCAATACCGCACCCGATTTACCTGAAGTCCCTAATCAGATTGAATCACAAATACTTACAGGTCGTTAACCAATATTCTGGAGCACTTCTCATCCAATACTTTAAGTATCTCCGAATCCCGTTGCGGGACAAGAGCCAAGTCATTGATTCAAATTGCAGAGGAATGGCCTGCCTAGTCGTCCGGATGGGCAGGCTCACAACATCTTGAAGCGGGCGGTCGCTGGCGGGAAAACCGTTTCGCCGCCATATAGAGGCTTCCCGCAGCGCCCCAGAGAGGCTCCCGCATGGCCTGGCAGACCCGCATGACGCAAGACCTCGCGCAGTTCATTACCGAGCGCGACCATTTCTACATGGCGACCGCCAATGCGGCCGGGCGGCCCTATATCCAGCACCGGGGCGGCCCGAAGGGGTTTCTCAAGCTTCTCGACGAGAAGACGCTGGGCTTTGCCGATTTCGCGGGCAACCAGCAATTCGTGACGCTCGGGCACCTTTCGGAGAACGATCAGGCTTTCCTCTTCCTGATCGACTATCCGGCGCGGCAAAGGGTGAAGATCAGGGGCCGCGCGAGAGCGGTTTCGGACGATCCGGCACTCGCCCGCTCGCTCGCGGACCCGGCCTGTCGGGGCCGGGTGGAGCGGGCGATCCTTTTCGAGATCGGCGAATGGGATGCGAACTGCCCGAGCCACATCCTGCCGCGCTGGGATGCCGCCGCCCTCACGCCCGCCTTCGACCGGCTGGAAAAGCGCATCCGCGCGCTCGAAGCTCAAGTCCGCGAGCTTGGCGGCGATCCGGGCGAATTCGAGCTGCCGGCGTAAGCCGGAAAACCCTAGTAAAGATTATCCTTCGCGTCCTTGTCGAGCCCCATATCGATCAGCTTGGCGGGCACAAGCAGCTTCATCTGGTCGCGAATGATCTGGCCGAAGCTCGGCATCCTGTCGCGCGGCACATGCTTCGACGGATTCCAGAGGCCGGAACGCTTCAGTGCCTTGGTGCAGTGGAAGAAGACCTCCCGCACCTCGACAATCATGACGGAGCGGGGCTTTTTCCCATCCACCACGAAGCGCTCCATCATTTCCGGATCGGTGGTCGTTTCGGCGATGCCGTTCACGCGCAGCATTTCCTCGAAGCCCGGCACGAAGAAGAGCAGCCCGACCGGCGGCGAGTGGGCGATGTTCGAAAGCGTGTCGATCAGGTTGTTGCCCGGCCGGTCCGGCATGGCGAGATGCGTGTCGTCCAGCACATGGACGAAACCCTGCTCGCCGCCACGGGGCGAGACATCGCCGAGCCCGTCCGGCCGCGACGTGCCGATGCAGAGAAAGGGGGAGAGGCCGATGAAGGTCTTCGCATGGGGGTCGAGCGCGGGGAGCACCTTGCCTCTCGTCTGGCCGGGGTCCGGATAGACGGTGCGCAATGCTTCTTCCGTATCGAGCTTGGCCGGCATCGAACTCTCCGGGCTGCGTAAATCGGGCTAATTGTTGCGAAAGACTATCATTTGCATGTATGTGGCGCCAGAGGCAGGCGCGCTCCGCTTCCGTCCGCGGGCTTGACCCTATGGCGCGAAGCGGCCACATGCTATCCGCAGCCTCCCGCCTCCTGACACAGCAAGACAGGAAAGAAATGTCCTCGCACGATCCCATCAACTGGCACGGCACAACGATCCTCTCCGTCCGCAAGGGGGGCAAGGTCGTGATCGCAGGCGACGGGCAGGTCTCGATGGGCGACACGATCATGAAGGGCAATGCCCGCAAGGTCCGCCCGCTCGGCAAGGGCGATGTGATCGCGGGCTTCGCGGGCGCGACGGCGGATGCGATGACGCTGTTCGAGCGGCTGGAAGCGAAGATCGAGCAGTATCCCGGCCAGCTCATGCGGGCCTGCGTGGAACTTGCCAAGGACTGGCGGACCGACCGCTATCTGCGCCGCCTGGAAGCGCTGATGATCGTCGCCGACCGCGAGGTGACCCTCGTGCTCACCGGCAATGGCGATGTGCTGGAACCCGAAGGCGGCGTCGTCGGCATCGGCTCCGGCGGCAATTACGCACTCGCGGCCGCCCGCGCGCTTGCCGACATGGAGCTTTCGGCCGAAGAGGTGGCCCGCAAGGCGATGAAGATCGCCGCCGAAATCTGCGTCTACACGAACGACAACCTCACCGTTGAAAGCCTCGACGCGTGATCCGGCAAGACCTCGCGCGGTGGAAGCCGCCTCTCTGGCTTGTCGCCTGCATGGTCCTTCTCGTCCTGCAAGGCGCGCTGCTCTATGCGATGGGGCGGGTGCCGATCTGCGAATGCGGCACGGTGAAGCTCTGGCATGGCGTGGTGCTGAGTTCCGAGAATTCGCAGCACCTCAGCGACTGGTACACCTTCTCGCATGTCATTCACGGCTTCCTCTTCTATGGCGGCGCTTTCCTCCTGCTTCGGCGCTACCCCGTCGGCTGGTGGCTGGCGGCCGCTCTTTTCGTCGAGGGCGCCTGGGAAGTGCTCGAAAACACACCCATGGTGATCGAGCGCTACCGTGCCGGGACGATCTCCCTCGATTATTTCGGCGACAGCATCGTCAACTCGCTCGCCGACAGTCTCGCCATGGTGCTCGGCTTTGTCATGGCCGCGCGCCTTCCCATATGGGTGGTGGTGGTCGCCGCGCTCGCCATGGAAGCGGGTGTCGCCTATGTCATCCGCGACAACCTCGCCCTTAACGTCCTGATGTTGATCTACCCCGTCGATGCCGTGCGCGAATGGCAGGCGGCAGGAGGAATGTGAAGTCCATGACCAGTTTTTCGCCGCGTGAGATCGTTTCCGAACTCGACCGCTATATCGTCGGCCAGCGCGACGCCAAGCGCGCCGTCGCCATCGCGCTCCGCAACCGCTGGCGGCGCCAGCAATTGCCGGAGGACCTTCGCGACGAGGTGCTGCCGAAAAACATCCTGATGATCGGACCGACCGGCGTCGGCAAGACCGAAATCTCGCGCCGCCTCGCCAAGCTCGCCGAAGCGCCCTTCCTGAAGGTCGAGGCGACGAAGTTCACCGAGGTCGGCTATGTCGGCCGCGATGTCGAACAGATCATTCGCGATCTTGTTGAAATCTCGCTGGCCATGACACGCGAGAAGAAGCGCAAGGACGTGCAGGCCAAGGCGCATCTCGCCGCCGAAGCCCGCGTGCTCGATGCGCTGGTCGGCCAGAATGCGAGCGAGGCGACGCGCGACAGTTTCCGCAAGAAGCTTCGTGGCGGCGAACTCGACGAGAAGGAAATCGAGGTTGAGGTGCAGGATGCGGGCGGCGGCATGCCGTCCTTCGACATTCCCGGCATGCCCGGCGCGCAGGTCGGCATGATCAATCTCGGCGACATCATGGGCAAGGCTTTCGGCGGGCGCACGAAGACGCGCCGGATGCAGGTGCGCGAGAGCTATGAAGTACTGATCGCGGAGGAAAGCGACAAGCTTCTCGACCAGGAGCAGGTGACGCAGGACGCGATCCGCGCGGTCGAACAGAACGGCATCGTGTTTCTGGACGAGGTCGACAAGATCTGCGCCCGCGCCGAAAAACAGGGTGGCGATGTGAGCCGCGAGGGCGTGCAGCGCGACCTGTTGCCGCTCATCGAGGGCACGACCGTCGCGACCAAGCATGGCGCGGTCAAGACCGACCACATTCTCTTCATCGCGTCCGGTGCCTTCCACATCGCGAAGCCGTCGGACCTCCTGCCCGAACTGCAGGGGCGTCTGCCGATCCGCGTCGAACTCAAGGCACTGACGCGGGAGGATTTCCGCCGCATCCTCACCGAGCCGGAAGCGAGCCTCATCAAGCAATATGTGGCGCTGATGAAGACGGAAGAGGTCGAACTCGACTTCACCGATGACGGGATCGGCGCCATCGCCGAGATCGCGGCTTCCGTCAATTCATCGGTCGAGAATATCGGCGCGCGGCGTCTCCACACCGTCATGGAGCGTGTGCTCGACGAGGTGAGCTTCGCCGCCTCCGACCGCTCCGGCCAGACGGTGAAGATCGACGCGGCTTATGTGCACGAGCATATCGGCGACCTGACGAAGAACGCCGATCTCACGAAGTTCATTCTCTGAACCTGGCTCTGAAGCTCGCGTCAGGCCACTTCCTTTTCGCGGCGGCCGAAGGCCGTTGCCCGATCCTCGCTCTCCGGCAGTTCAAGCTCGCCGGCGGCAACGAGCCTCTTCAGATAGTTGAAGGTGCGCATGGTCTGCGTGACGAGATGATCGCCCGCCCCATAGCTCGGATAGCGTTTCTCGCCCTCGATGAACTGCGGCAGCGGCTCGATCAGCGTGTCGTAGTCAAGCGAACAGAAGAGCGGGAAGGAGAAACGCTCATTGGGCACGTTGCGCACGCGATGCGGCGTGGCGATGAAGCGGCCATTCGTCATCGCTTCCAGCATGTCGCCGATATTGATGACGAAGGCATTCTCGACCGGCGGTGCGTCGATCCAGTCGCCGCTTGCATTCATCACCTGAAGGCCCGGCGCCGTCACATGAAGGATCGTGAAGCATTCGTAATCGGTGTGCGCCCCGATGCCCCATTCGGCGATAGCACGAGCAGGATCGGCCGGGTAATGCACGAGGCGAAGCTGCGAGGGCGGCTTTGTCAGCCATTGCTCGAAATGGTCCTCCGGCAGTCCGAGTGCGAGCGCGAAGCCTTCGAACAACGTGTGGCCGAGTGCCGTCGCCGCTTCGTAATAGGCATAGACGTCGCGCTGCATCTCAGGCAGGTCGTCCGGCCACTGGTTCGGCCCGAGCATGCGGTAGCCGAGAACGTGGTCAGGATCGTCGTCCGGCAATTCGATCGAAAGGTCGAAAGCTTCCTTCTTGTCGATCTTCGCGGGATCCGTCCCGTCGTAAAAACCTTCCTCGCCGGTCGGCACATAGCCGCGATGGGCGCGCGAGTTACCGATATAGAGCTTCATCTTTTCGTCGAGAGGCCTGGCGAAGAATTCGGCGGCGCGCGTTTCGAGCGTCGCGATCATCTCGCGCGGGATGTTGTGGCCCGTCACATAGAGGAAGCCGACATTCCCCGCCGCATCCGCCATTTCCGCCGCGACGCGGCGCTTCGCCGCCCCGTCATCCGAGAAGAGAGGCGCGATGTCGATGACGGGAATGCTCGTGAAGGCCGTGCCCCTGGTTTCGATCTCGCTCATGAAAAGACTCCGTTCGGAAAGACATCGGTCAGCGGTTCGCCGCGCAAATCCGTGATTTCCCAGCGCCGCGTGAAGGGCTTTCCCATGCGGTCCTGGTCCAGCGTTTCGAGAAACCCGCCATTGAGAATGGGGAGAAGAGGCTTTGCCTCGCGGAAGGGGAGCGTCGAGCGCTGGACGATCCAGCCCGCGCTCGTCACCGCGCCTTGCGAGATTTCGCAATCGAGAAACTCCTGCGCGCGGGCCGTGTCCGGCGCACCGGCAACGCATTGGGCAAGCGTCAGCCCTTCCGGCACGGCGCAATAGCGCTCGCGCGCCAGCATGAAGAGGCCGCCCATGCGCGCAATCGCGCCCTTCTGGCCCGTCTCGCGGTCTTCGAGCCGCGCCGCCCAGAGCGGCATGCTGCCGATCGGCTCGCGGTGCCAGTGCTCGATATAGGGAATGTCCTTTCCCTCCTCGATCATGGTGGCGCCGTCGACCCAGAGGCGGCCCCGGTCCGAATAGACCGCCTTCGGCTGGAAATCGATGTCACGGCGCCATTCGAACCAGCCGTCTTCCTCGACAAGCTCGCCCGCGAAACCTTCCTGGGTGGCAAGCCACATCAGCGCTTCATGGTCGAGGAGGGAGAGCGAGCCCATGCCTGAAAAATCCGGCCTCCCCTCCGGCTGGCGGAGATCGAGATAGAGGCCCGGTCCCTGAAGCCAGTTCACGAAGCTCGTCGTGTCGCGGCGGCCGTCGGGCCAGACGATGAGCGAGCGGCGCCAGAGGCCGGGCATGGTCTCGAGAGAGGGGTCGGGGAGGGTGTTCAGGGCGGCTGACATGAGGCCATGGTGGCGGGCTCGCGGCCATCGGCATAGACGGGAAATTTCAATGGGAGGCATAGATAAAATCTATGTCTCCCGGCCGGGCTCCCGCAGCTTCCCCATGATTTCCGCCAGAAAGAGCTCGGTTGGCGTGTTGCGGACGGGCTCGTCCCTCGTCACCAGATAGACCTGATAGGCGGGGAGCACCGCTTCCGGCAGCAGCGGCCAGAGCGCGCCCTCTCGGTCCAGCGTCTCGGCGACACAGGTGGGCAGGAAACCGATGCCGACGCCAAGTTCGATCAGGCGCTTCGTCTCGTGCAGGTTTTCCGCATGACCGCCGGCCCTTTTGCCGAGGCCGTAGCGCTGGCGGAAATTCGCCAGCTCCTGCGGCTCATCGAGGCCGGTCGCGATATAGGGCTCGGCTGCGAGATCTGCGGGCTGCGGCACGGTCATGCCGTAAAGCGCGTGCGCCTTGTGGCAATAGAGCTGCTGCACCTCGCGCATCAGCGGCTGGTAGCACAGCGCCGCGTCCGGCGCGTTGTCGCAGGCGATGCCGATTTCCGCCTCGCCCGATTTCAGTGCCGCGATCACCTCACGCCAGGGCGCGACCTCGATATGGATGCCGACGCCGGGATGGTGCCGGTGGAGGCCGGCCAGCGCCGCGTCGAACGCCGGCGAGACGACGGAGGAAATCATGCGGATGTTGATGACGCCTTCGACGAGACCGGCGGCAAGCGCCACGTCATGCGGGGCGGCGCGCACCGCGCCCATCATGGTCTCGCAGAGATCGTAGAGCGCGCGGCCCGCGGGCAGGAGTTCGATGCCGCTCGCCGTGCGCTTCAGCAGCGTCACGCCGAGATGGTCTTCAAGCCGCTTCAGTCCGGCGCTGACGCTTGGCTGCTGGCGGTTGAGCCGCCGCGCCGCCGCGCCGA
>JAGUWA010000052.1 GCA_020062605.1 Parvibaculum sp.
AGCCGGTGATCTCGTCGACGGTCTCGCCCTTGAGCCGCAGGCCGGTCAGGAAGGCCGAGATCTGCGCCGGCGTCGCCTCGCCGGACATGACGGTCTCGAAGGCGGCGCGAGCCGTTGCCGCGTCGAGCGGCCGACCTTCGGCGAGCCGCGCGATGATGGTCTTGAAGTCGGTCATTGCCCCCGTCGGTCCCCTCAAGCCAATTCGCGCGTGTTCATGCCCGCAAGCTGCAGGAAGTTGCGCAGGATGTCGTGCCCATGCTCGGAGGCGATGCTTTCCGGGTGGAACTGGACGCCGTGGATCGGCAGCTCCTTGTGCTGCATGCCCATGATGATGCCGTCATTGGTCCAGGCCGTGATCTCGAGGCAATCCGGCAGGCTTTCGCGCTCGACGATGAGCGAATGATAGCGCGTCGCCTCGATGGGGCTCGGCAGGTACTGGAAGAGGCCTTTGCCGCCGTGATGGATGGCGCTCATCTTGCCGTGCATGAGGATCGGCGCGCGGACGACCTTGCCGCCGAAGGACTGCCCGATGGCCTGATGGCCGAGGCAGACGCCCAGAAGCGGAATGCGGTGTGCGGCGGCGGCCTGAATGAGATCGAGGCAGATGCCCGCCTTGTCGGGGTTGCACGGACCCGGCGAGAGGACGATCGCCTGGGGCCGTGTCGAGAGCGCCTCGTTGACCGTGATCTTGTCGTTCCGGTGGACGCGGGCCTCTGCTCCCAGCTCACCCAGGAAGTGAACGAGGTTGTAGGTGAAGCTGTCGTAATTATCGATAAGGAGCAGCATGGCCGGAATCCTGGGATTTGCAGCCGGAAAGGCCGCCTGAAGTCATTATATAGGCGCCGGGAGGAGGCGGTCGCAAGGTTTAGTCGCGCGTGGCAAGGCAGCGATCCGTGTGAGGCACCGGACGAAAAAGACGAAACCCGTTTACTTGCTGAATGTCGGTGCCGCGCTGGCGCCGGTCGGCAACACGACAATCGTTACGGCACCGACTGTCACGGCACCGGCCGCCGCCGCGACAGCGAAAAAGGCGCCGCCGAAGAAGAAGACCAGATTCGGGCGGTCGCGCTTCTCGCGGAAGAGCGCCTCGGATCGCTCGACGCTTTCCGGCCTTGTCGTTTTCGACGAGTTTGGGCGGCCTTTCGAGGCGAACACGGCCGCGCTGACCGAAAGCACCTCTTCTTCACTTTCGCAACGCGGATTCGACGTTCTCGGCCTCGTCTCGCAGCAGAAAACGGTGGACTTCGACGATGGCGAGACGGCGGTGCTCGCATGGAATGCGGCAGGGGCGGACGGCGACATTACCTCAGCCATGAATATGGTGTCGGGCGACGTCGAAATCAGCATCGGCATCGGATCGCCGCACCTGTTCCTCGCCGCCATACCTTCATCGAACCGGGCGGGCGAACCGCAGCGCTTCACGCAGGTCATGTTCTCCTCGCTGGGCGAGGCAGGCGATATATTCGACGACGCGATTTCGGTGGGCTTCGGTACGACGCTGACGGACCACCTGAGCGCCAATGTCTTTGCCGTCACGGAAAGTGCGCTTGATACCGAAACCGCGGGCCTCGCGCTCACGGACCCGCAGGCGGAGAGCGGAACGATGTCGGTGCGGGTGCCTGTCGGACGCGAACTCGACGGCACGGTGAGCTACGAACGCCGCGAAACGTCGTTCGACGGAAGTGCGATGCCACTCGAAGCGGGCGTGACCTATCTCGCAGAGACGGGCTACGGAACGATCGGCTTCTCGCTCGATCTCGTGGATACCAATGTCAATGGTGCGGGCGAAAGCGGGGGTTCCGTCGGCGCGGGCTTTGCCTTCAGCTTCTGAGGACTTCGGGGCCTACTGCCGCTTGCCCGCCTGCGAGGCGTAGCGAACGGCTTCTTCCGCCGCGCGGAAGAGCGCCTTTGCCTTGTTGACGCTTTCCTGATGCTCGCCCTCGGGGCTTGAATCGGCGACCACGCCGCCGCCCGCCTGAACGTACATCTTGCCGTCCTTGACGATGGCGGTGCGCAGCACGATGCAGGTGTCCATTTCGCCGGCCGCCGAGAAATAGCCGACGCAGCCCGCATAGGGTCCGCGTTTTTCGAGTTCGAGTTCGTCGATGATTTCCATGGCGCGGACCTTGGGCGCGCCCGACACCGTTCCCGCGGGGAAGCCGGCGACGAGCGCCGAAATCGCGTCATAGGCGGGGTCGAGATCGCCCTCGACATTCGAGACGATGTGAATGAGATGCGAGGTGAACTGCAGCGCGAA
>JAGUWA010000252.1 GCA_020062605.1 Parvibaculum sp.
ATGGGAGGGCGGTGCGCGGCGAACGAATGGGCGAAGACGGACCCGCCGCTCATGTATGCGGACCGGGTCCATCTGCGCGCTGCCGGGGCGGAGCGTCTCTCGGCGGCGCTGTGGGCGGCGTTGATGGGACAGGGACAGGACGGCGGAGCGTGCGGCGCGGCGGACAGCGGTTAACCATAAAGACAGGCAGCGATTGAGCTTTTTGGCCTCAGCGGGGATGATGCGGGCAATGCCGTCATGCCCCCCTGATGGCTAGTTTGGGCGACGTGTGCGCGGGTGATGTACGCGCGAGTATCGGGGCGGCATGCTTTTTCCGACCATCGAGTTCGGGATCTTCTTTCTCGTCGTGTTCGCGGCCAGCTGGGTCGCGCGCGGTACGCCGGAAATCCGCAAGCTGTTTCTGCTTGGTGCCAGCTATTTCTTCTACGGCTGGTGGGACTGGCGCTTTCTTGCCCTTCTTTTCGTCTCGACGCTGATCAACTACCTTGCGGGCCTCGCGCTGGCACGCAGCGCGCGACCGGGCTTCAGAAAGTTCATCGTCGGTGTTGCCGTCGTCGCCGGGCTCTCGATCCTCGGCTTCTTCAAATATTACGGCTTCTTCCTGACCTCCCTCTCCGTGCTTCTCGAGACGGCAGGGCTGACGCGCGATCTGCCTTTCATGCAGGTGATCCTTCCGGTCGGCATTTCCTTCTTCACCTTCCAGGGCATCTCCTATGTCGTGGACGTCTATCGCGGGCATGTGCCGGCAGAGCGTTCGCTCCCCAATGTGATGCTCTACATCTCCTTCTTTCCGCAGCTTGTCGCGGGGCCCATCGTTCGCGCGGCGGACTTCCTGCCGCAGCTTCACCGTCCGGTGAGCCTCACGCGCGCGCATATCGGGGTCGGTGTCGTCCTCATCCTGTCCGGGCTTTTGAAGAAGATGGTGGTGGCGAATTATCTCGCGACCGAGCTTGTCGATCCCGTTTTCTTCGATCCGGCGGCGGTCGGCGCGCTCGACCTTCTCGTCGGCGTCTATGGCTATGCGATCCAGATCTATTGCGACTTCTCCGGCTACAGCGACATCGCCATCGGCATCGCCGCGCTGCTCGGCTATCGCTTCCTGGAGAATTTCGATCAGCCCTATCGCGCGTCGAGCCTGCAGGACTTCTGGCGCCGCTGGCACATCTCGCTGTCGACATGGCTTCGCGACTATCTCTATGTGCCGCTCGGCGGCAACAGGCATGGCGAAGCGAAGACCTATCGCAATCTCTTCCTCACCATGTTCCTTGGCGGCATCTGGCATGGCGCGGCCTGGACGTTCGTTTTCTGGGGTGCCTTTCATGGAACGATGCTGGCGGTCGAGCGCTATGCGCGGCGTCAGATCGAGTTTTTCGCTCCGGTGGAAACGGCCCCCGGCGGAATCATGAGCGCGCTCGGTAACGGCGCGCAGCATCTCGTGGGTATCTTGTGGACGTTTCATCTCGTCTGCTTCGCCTGGATATTCTTCCGCGCGGACAGCTTTGCCACGGCAGGCAGCTATCTCGCGGGCTTCGCGCGGTGGGACGAGGCGAGCCAGTACGTCACGCCTTTCATGGTCGGCCTCATTGCCATCGCCATGCTCTTCCAGTTCACGCCACGGCATCTCGGGCGCTGGCTCGCGCGCGGCGTGCAGTATCTTCCCTCGCCGGTGCTCGGACTGCTGCTTGGCGGCGGCATCTGGCTCATCTGGGCGATCGCGCCCGAGGGCGTCGCGCCCTTCATCTATTTTCAGTTCTGAGGCACCATGCTGGACCTGTTGCGCGAAATAGAGAGAGAACTCGGCGGGCATCCCGACGAGGTGAGCGAAGCGGAGCGGATCGATGCCGCCGCGACGCACCGCGCCGTCGGGCGCGTGCTTCGCGCGTTTGCCGTTGTTGTCGCTCTGCTATTCGTTTTCAGCAGCGAACGGCTTGTCACCTGGGTCAACGGCTTCGAGGTCGGACCGGTGCAGGACAGGGTGGTGTCGGCTTCGACCGCATGGAATGCGCTGATGGCCGAAAGCGGCCTCACCATGCCTGCCGAGGCAGTGCGGGCGGAAGTGAACGACCTGCGCGGCATGAGCTGGCCGGAAGTCCGCGCGCGCCTCGAAAACGAGAAGGCGCGCGGACGCGAGGGTGCGCGGCTTCTGCGCGGCGCGCTCTTCGAGGAGCAGGGGTAGCGCCTAGAACATCGCCTGCAGAACCCAGAGACTTCCCATGCCCGCGACGAGAGTCGCGATGACGCTTCTCGTCGTCCATGCCACGAGTGCGGCGAGCGCGCCCGCTATGAGACGCGGGTTGTCGAGTCCGAAATAAAGCGTGCCCTGTCCTGTGCGCAGGATGGCGGGCAGGATGATGGCGCTCAGAACGGCTGCAGGCAGGAAGCGCAGCGCGCGCGTTACCGCGTGCGGCAGCACAACGCGCCCCGCAAGCTGAAGGAAGGTGAAACGCAGAAGAAACGTCCCGGCGCCGATAGCGAGGATCGACAGCCAGATGAAGGCATAGCTGCTCATCTTTCTCCCTCGCTTCTTGTGGCGCGCCGCCCTGCGGCAACCTCCACGGCATAGCCCGCGGCGATGCCACAAAGTGCGGCGGCGAAAAGGCCGATATTGAAGGGAAGGCTCCACGCCGCCACAGCGGTGCCGCCGCCAGCAAGAGCGGCAGTGGCCGTCGCCCGGTCGCGAATGTTCGGCACGATGAGCGCTAGGAAGCTCAGCGGCACGAAGAAGTCGAGCGACCAGCTCGCGGGAACCTTGTTGCCGAGGAAATATCCGGCCGCGGTGGCTGCCGTCCACACAAACCACATCGCGGCCGCGCCGCCCATGTAATAGCGGAACTTCGCCATTGGCGTCATCTCCGCATCCGACATGTAGCGCGTGATGGAGAGGGCGTAGGCCTGATCCGTCATCAGATAGGCGATGAGGGCGCGCTTTCCGGTGGAGAGCGACCCGAAATGTGGGCCGAGTGACGTGCCATACATGGCAAAGCGCAGATTGATAACGAGCCCGGTCAGAATAACGACGGCAAGCGGCGCCGCATCGGCGATGAGCTGGGTGGAAGCAAGCTGGGCCGCGCCCGCGAAGACGATGATGGATTGGCCGATCCCTTGCAGCGCGGTGAATTGCGCGTCGGCGGTGACGGCGCCGGTGATCATGCCGAAGGGCACGGCGCCCGGCAGCAGCGGCAGCATGACCCGCATGCCGGCGATCCAGTCCTGCCGCTTCTTTGCGCTTGTCTCGCTCATGGTCCTCTCCGTGACCGCCTTCAAGAAAAAAGCCCCCGCGAATTTCTTCACGGGGGCTTTCGGTTCGAGTTCTGCGCGTCTAACGCGGAAGTCTCGTTTCCCCCATGAGGAACAGGTCTACTTCGCGGGCAGCCTGGCGGCCCTCGCGAATGGCCCATACGACGAGCGACTGGCCGCGGCGCATGTCGCCGGCCGCGAAGACCTTGTCGAGGCTCGACGTGTAGGTTGCCGTATCGGCCGCGACATTGCCGCGCTGGTCGAGTTCGACACCCAGTTCCTTCAGCATGCCTTCATGCACGGGATGCACGAAGCCCATGGCGAGCAGAACGAGATCGGCCTTGATCTCGAATTCGGATCCTTCGACCGGCTGCATCTTGTCGTCCACGCGCACGCATTCGACGGCGGTGACGTGACCGTCCTTGCCAATGATACGGCGCGTCATCACGGCGAAATCGCGCGCGGCGCCTTCCGCCTGGCTTGATGAGGTGCGCATCTTCAGCGGCCAGTCGGGCCAGGTGAGGAGCTTGTTTTCCTTCTCGGGCGGCGCCGGCATGATTTCGAGCTGCGTCACCGAAACCGCGCCCTGACGGAACGAGGTGCCGATGCAGTCGGAGCCCGTGTCGCCGCCGCCGATCACGACGACATGCTTGCCGTTCGCGAGGATCGGTTCGACCTGGCCGATGGGCTCGTCGGACACGCGCCGGTTCTGCTGCGGCAGGAATTCCATGGCGAAGTGAACGCCGGAAAGCTCGCGGCCTTCCACGGGCAGGTCTCGCGGCTTCTCCGATCCACCGGCGAGGATCACCGCGTCGAACTCGGCCGTGAGCTCCTTCGCATTCTTGTCGACGCCGATATGGACGCCGCAATGGAAGGTGACGCCTTCGGCTTCCATCTGTGCGACGCGGCGGTCGATCAGGTGCTTCTCCATCTTGAAGTCCGGAATGCCGTAGCGAAGCAGGCCGCCGGCCTTCTGGTTCTTCTCGAAGAGATGCACGTCATGGCCGCAACGCGCGAGCTGCTGCGCGGCGGCAAGGCCGGCGGGGCCGGAGCCGACGATCGCGATGCGCTTTCCCGTCTTCTGCGCCGGTACCTGCGGCTTGATCCAGCCTTCCTGCCAGCCGCGATCGACGATGCTGCATTCGATCGTCTTGATGGTGACGGGCTGGTCGGTGAGGTTCAGCGTGCAGCTCGCCTCGCAAGGGGCAGGACAGATGCGGCCCGTGAACTCGGGAAAGTTGTTCGTCGAGTGGAGATTGCGGCAGGCTTCCTCCCAGTCGGAACGATAGACGAGGTCGTTCCAGTCCGGGATCTGGTTGTTCACCGGACAGCCATTGTGACAATAGGGGATGCCGCAATCCATGCAGCGCGCCGCCTGGTCCCGCACCGCATTTTCGGTGAGCGGGATGACGAACTCGCGATAGTTGCGGATCCGGTCCGCGGCCGGCAGGTACTTCCGGTCCTGCCGGTCGATTTCCAGAAAGCCTGTGATCTTGCCCAACACTTACTCTCCCGCTGCGGCCATCGCTTGCGCCGTTTCCTGCGCGCGCTGCATTTCCCGAAGTGCGCGGCGGTATTCCACCGGCATGACCTTCCGGAACTTGGGCAGCATGGCCTCCCAGTTGTTCAGAATGTACTGCGCACGCGCCGAATTGGTGTAGTGCGCATGGTTCTCGATGAGCTGATGCAGCCGCTCCGCGTCGAAGCG